>JAUWWB010000171.1 GCA_030617085.1 Candidatus Omnitrophota bacterium | reverse complement strand
GTGGAGGCGCGGGGAAATTTGTTTTCACTAATCGGGCCGTTTAGAGTATAATATTATCGAAATGACCGCCGGTTTGCGGATGTCCGCCGGCTCATTAGTGTGGAGTAAATACGTTTGTCGGAGGTAACACATGGAAATCAAAGAGCTCGAGAAATTGCCGGTAAGCGCGCGAAACGCTTTGAGGCCTTTCCTTGGTGAACTTTTCAAGGCCTATGGCGATGATATCGTATCCGTTTTCGCGTACGGAAGCGTCACGGGTGCCGATTACAACCCGAAGACGTCGGACATCAATATAGCGGTTGTCCTGAAAGACGTATCGCTCGCGATACTCAAGCCCGCGCTCAAGACGGTCAGGGCGGGATTGAGGCGGAAGATCACCGCCCCGCTTTTTCTCACCCCATCATATATAAAGATGTCGCTGGACACTTTCCCGATGGAGTTCATGGCGATGAAGGAATCGCGCCGCGTGCTTTTCGGGGAGGACGTCCTCGCGGATATCGATGTGAGCAGGGAGGACCTGCGCAGGGAATGCGAGTATCAGCTGAAAGGAAAACTCCTTACGATCCGGCAGGCGTACCTGGAGCAGGGATTGAACCGGAGGGCCCTTGAAAGGCTTATCAAGGCGTCGTTCCGCGCCCTGGTGCCGGTATTTCAGAACATGCTGAGGATCAAGCGGGCAGAGTCGCCGCCGGCTGAGAAGGAAGAGATGTTACGCCAGCTGGGGGAAGAGTTTGACATCGACGTGGCTTCCTTTCTGGAAGTCCTGCGCGACAAGAAAGCCGACGGCCGCATAGCCGGAAAGGCCCCCGAATCGTTCCTGAACGATTTCCTCCTGCAGTTGGAACGCCTGTCGGATGTGGTTGACGGGTTGTAGCGGATCCCCTCCCACGCGGACCTTGGCTAACGCGAACAAAAAAAGCGAAGATATATATGCGCGGTATCAATAACCTTACAAAGAAAATAATAACCGTTTCCCTGTTACTGACAGCTTGCCTCGCGGTTTCCCCCGCGGGCACGGCGGAGGATGTGCGGTTTCCCGCGCCCTCGGGGTTTGTCAACGATTACGCGCGCGTATTGTCGCCCGGGGCGCGTGCGGGGCTCGAGGGGCTTTCGAGGGAGATTAGAGAGAAAGACCACGGCGGAAGTGGCTGTCGTTACGGTTAAGACGACGTCCCCGCTCACCATAGAGCAGTACGCTGTCGAGCTTTTCCAGAAATGGGGCATAGGCAAGAAAGGGGCGGATAACGGCATACTGGTCCTCGTGGCCGTCGCCGACCGGAAGGTCAGGATAGAAGTAGGGTACGGGCTTGAAGGGGCCGTCACCGACCTCGAGAGCAAGATGATCATAGAGGACTACATGATCCCGGCCTTTAAGAAGGGCGCGTACGACGCGGGTGTCTCCGCGTGCGTCGTGAGCCTGGCGAAGCTTATCAGCGCCGAGTACGGCGTAAAACTTGCCGTTGATACCAAACTGGCCGGCGCCCCGGGTCGCGCGCGCAGGGCATCGGCGGGCGGCGGCCTTTTGACGCTGCTTCTCTTTATTCTCATATTCGGGTTCAGGTTCGGCACCATTTTCTTTTTGATGGGCTCCGGCCGGGGCTACTGGTCCGGGGGCGGGCGCGGTTCGTTCGGCGGCGGATTCGGCGGTTTCGGAGGAGGCCTTTCCGGCGGCGGCGGCGCCTCGGGGTCGTGGTGATTACAGAAGTCAGAGGACAGAGGTCAGAAGACAGATGTTTTCCTATTTTGTCATTCTGAGCGAAGCCGAAGGCGAAGCGAAGAATCTCTGCTCGTCATTTTTGAAACAAGGAGGATACAATGAAACCGGTGTTGATAGTTCTTGGTGCGATCTTGTTGGTCGCGCTTTTGATAGGCGGGTGGCTGATCGGGGGGCTCAACCATGTGGTCCGGTTGGATGAGACGGTAAATTCGGCATGGGCGCAGGTCGAGAACCAGCTCCAGAGGAGGAACGACCTTGTGCCTAACCTTGTCAATACGGTGAAGGGCTATGCCGCCCATGAAAAAGGGATCTTCACAAGGGTTACCGAGCTGCGCAGCCAGTGGGCCAAAGCCGGCACAACGGAAGAGAAGATCGAGGCGGCCAAGGGGATGACCTCCGCGATTTCACGGCTTCTGCTCGTGGCGGAAAACTATCCGCAGCTTAAAGCCAGCCAGAACTTCCTGGCCCTGCAGTCACAGCTCGAAGGGACGGAAAACAGGATAGCCGTCGAGAGGATGCGCTACAATAACTCCGTCAGGGCCTTTAACGCATACAGGCGCACCATATTCGGCGCCTTTTTCGCCTCCCTGCGCGGATTAACCCAACCGAGGGAGTATTTCGAGGCGGTGGAAGCCGCCAAAGAGGTACCGGTTGTCAAGTTTTAAAATGTAGGGGCAGGCCCCTGTGCCTGCCCTTTTGCCTGGGAAAGGGCGAGCTGACGACGGTCCGCGTGGGAGGGGGGTCCGTGCTCAAACAGTTGATGCCGTTCTGCACGGCATCAAAACTGCGCGCGG
>JAUWWB010000005.1 GCA_030617085.1 Candidatus Omnitrophota bacterium | reverse complement strand
TTCGCCCTTTATTTTTATATTATCTGGCTACGGCGGGACCGAGCTTGTCCGGCTATCAATGCCCTGTACGGGATCCCCCGCACCGCGCCTCCGGCGGGTAAGCCCTTAGCTTGCGTCTTTTAAATGTTTTTATCCGACCAGCTTTCCCAGGCCAAATTATTACAAATGATCGTTCCGGCTTGACAGGAGCCCCAGCCTAGTATAAACTAGATTAGTCTAATGTGGATTAGACTAAATTGGAGTTTAAAAAGGAGTGAGGATGAGGTTTGTTAACAGAGAAGATGAGCTGGCGTTTTTGGATGGGAAGTGGAAGCAGGGCGCGGCGCAGCTGATAGTTATTTATGGAAAACGCCGTGTGGGGAAAACTGAATTAAGCGTTCAGTTCGCAAAAACGAAGCCGCATATCTATTTCCTGTGCGAGAGGATATCCGCCCGGAAGCAATTGCAAAAGTTCACGGAAATGGTAGGGGTGTTCTTTAAGGACGAATTCCTGCCACCGGATGGCTTTAGGGATTGGGAGGCGGCTTTTAAATATATAGCCGGGAAAGGGAAAAGGATAGTTCTTGTGATCGACGAGTTCCCTTATCTGGCAGAAACCGATAATTCAGTACCTTCGGCTTTCCAGAAAGCATGGGACCTGCATTTGAAGGATTCCGGGATCTGCCTGATACTTTTAGGCTCGAGCATCTCGATGATGGAAAAAACAGTACTTTTCCATAAAGCTCCCTTGTATGGCAGGAGGACCGGACAGTTGCTTATCAAACCGTTTAATCTTGGGGAAGTAAGAGAGGTATTCCCTGACAAGGATTTTGACGAAGTCCTGTCGATTTACAGCGCCGTGGGAGGGACCCCGCTTTATCTTAACAAGTTCATCGGCAGGAGGTGGGGCGATGTCATTAAAGAAGAGATACTTCAGAAGGGACAGCCGCTTTACGAAGAGGTCGAATTCTTGCTCAGGGAGGAATTGAGGGAGCCGAGAAATTATTTTGTGATATTGGAAGCATTGTCGTTGGGGAAACACAGGGTTTCAGAAGTCATCAACGAAACGGGCTTTGATAAAGGGACAGTTTCCCGCTATCTCGCGATACTGGATAGCCTTCAGATAACCGGCAAGGAAATACCGGTTACGGAGAAGATCCCTGAGAAAAGCAGGAAAGGCATATATAGAATTGTTGACAATTTTTTCAGTTTCTGGTTCAGGTTTATTTTTCGAAACCGGTCTCTACTCGAAGAGAACAGGATACCGGAGGTCATGTCTCAGATCAAGGCAGAGATGCCACGCCTTTTGGCCGCGAGCTATGAAAGCGCAGCAGGAGAGATATTGTCAGCTGCTTTTGCAAGAAAGAAAATTCCGCTGAGATTTGAATCTTCTGGTCGCTGGTGGGATAAGGACCGGGAAATAGATCTTGTTGCTGCGAACCGGCATACCAATGAAATTCTTTTTGGGGAGGCCAAGTGGTCTAATAAGCAAGTCGGGATCAACATTTACGAAGCCCTGAAAGAGAAAGCGGTAGCCGTAGAATGGGGGAAGAAAAACAGGAAAGAATATTTCGCTTTATTCAGCAAATCGGGTTTTACCGGCGCGATGCTGGAGAAAGTGAAAAAGGAGAATGTCTTGTTGTTCCATAAAGATAAGCTTGTGGCGACGCAAATACAAAAATGAATATATTTTCCGCGGTTTTCGGGGACATCCATCTCCCGGGGGAGGATTACGGGTGGATCTGAAGCTTCCTTTTGATCCGGTGAAAAGGGCCCTGGAGGTCGAGGGGGTCGTCATGAGGGGTGACAGGCGCCTTTATTACAGGTTCAGGCCGGCGCGTTATTACGGCGGGATAGTTACGGCTGACGCGATTGGGTGCTCTTTTCTCTGCGCGTATTGCTGGAATTACAAGAGGAATCTTAACCCCGAAAGGTTCGGGAAGTTCTATTCCCCACGGGATGTTGCTTCGAAGCTCCTGGATATAGCAAGAAAGAAAGGGTTTCATCTTTACAGGATAACGGGGTGTGAGCCGATCCTCGGGGAGAATTCGCTCAAACATCTTATCGGGGTTATCAGGATCGTATCGGAAGAAGATCCCGGTGCCGGGTTTATCGTCGAGACCAACGGCCTCGTGCTCGGGTACAGCAAAGATATGGTAAACTATCTTAAGTTCCCGAACTTGATGGTAAGGGTGGCCATTAAGGGAGTGGATGAGGATTCCTTCGAACTGGTGACGGGCGCGAAGAAGGAATTCTTCATGTATCCAATAAAGGCGGTGCGTTTCCTCCAGCAGGAAAATATCCGCGCGTGGCCGGCGGTGATGGCGGACCTTTTTACGGATAGCGAGATAGAAAGCTTAAAAGAGATCCTCGAAAAAGAGAACGTAAAAGGCGAACTCGAGCTGGAAGTGCTGGAAAAGTATCCACATGTGATGGAAAACATGAAAAAAAGAGGGGTGCCGGTAAAAAGGGATCTGCGGGGACATCATGAGAATGTCTAGGCGTATTTTCTGCCTGTTGTGCGCCTTCCCGTTTTTTTTATCCGGCGCGGTCTACGGTGGCGATATGGAGAAGCTGAGAGAGAATCTTGAGAGGCATGTGGTGAAGTTGAGCGATGAGATCGGGGAGAGGAACTATGTTTATTATGATTCGCTGTGTGAGGCGGCTGAGTATATTATCGCGGAATTTAAGGAATATGGCTATGAGCCGCGGATACAAAGTTACGCCATCGGGAAAAGGTCTTACAGTAACATAATCGCCGAGAGAACAGGGAGCGTCTCGCCCGGGGAGACGGTGATAATCGGGGCGCATTATGATTCGGTTATCGGTTCGCCGGGGGCGAATGATAACGCCAGCGGCGTGGGCGCGCTTCTTGAGCTGGCGCGGCTCTTTTCCGGGGTGGATGTCGAAAGGACCGTAAAATTCATAGCGTTCGTGAATGAAGAGCCGCCCTTTTTCCTTTCAGAGGAAATGGGCAGCCAGGTTTATGCCGCCGGCGCCAGGACGAGGGGCGAGGACATCAGGGCGATGATCGCTCTGGAGACTATCGGTTATTATTCGGAGGAGAGAAATTCACAAAATTATCCGTGGCTCTATGGTCTTTTCTATCCCGATCAGGCAAATTTTATAGCGGTGGTCGGCAATTTCGGCTCGAGAGGTCTGGTTAAGAAGGTTAAAGACACGTTCAAGAAGAACTCCGAGTTTAACATCGAATCGGTCGTGGCGCCGTCGATCGTCCCCGGGGTGGATTTTTCGGATCATGCTTCTTTCTGGCAGTACGGGTATAAGGCGTGCATGGTGACCGATACGGCTTTTTACAGGTATCCTTATTATCATACGGCCGAGGATACTCATGAGAAGATCGATCATGACAGGCTGGCCGAAGTGACAAGGGGTTTTTATCATGTCTTGCTCGAGTTATCAAGATCCGGGAAATGATACGGCTGTTATCGTGCCGGTAGGCGACGTTGACCGGGGCCTTCTGGACGAGCTGCGGAAGGGCCTGGAAGAAAAGTTTTTCATGCCGTTCAATATCGGCCGTCCCGCGGATATTCCGGAGGAGGCTTATGATCCGGGCCGCGGCCAGTATCATTCATCCACGATCCTCAATATCCTGCGCCATGAACGCGAAGGCAAAAAGGTCCTTGGCGTAATAGACAGGGACCTCTACGTGCCGGAACTGAATTTTGTTTTCGGCGAAGCTGAGCTGCGGGGCAGGGTGGCGCTCATATCCGTGACGAGGTTGAGGCAGGGGTTTTACGGTCTTCCCGAAGACGACGCGATATTTTTCGAGAGGGTCTTAAAGGAAGCGGTGCACGAACTCGGCCATACCTGCGGGCTCGGTCATTGTAAGGATCCCGGCTGCGTGATGTTTTTTTCGAACAGCCTGGCGGATACCGACAGGAAGGGTTCTTCCTTTTGCGCGAGATGTCGGACCAGGGTAAGAGGGAGATCATGAAGTGAAAGAAGTGATCATACCCGGGGATTGGAAAAGGCTGCTCGTGAAATTAAAGGGGGGCATCGCGCCGGGCATTATTATTGTGATAGGCGGAACGGATACCGGCAAGTCGGTCTTTTCGCGGTTCCTGGCAAGGGGCTTTGCCGAAAGCGGCCTTACGGCCCTGGTGGACGCGGACCTGGGGCAGTCGACCGTGGGGCCGCCTGCCACCGTTGGTCTGGCGCTTGGTGAAGGGCGCGGGATGGCGCTCAAGCCCGTATGCACGCGTTTTGTGGGGTCCACCTCGCCGGCGGGCCATTTGCTGCAGACGCTTGTGGCGGTGAAGAAACTGGTGGACAGGGCGCTGGAGCTCAAGGCGAAAAGGATAGTCATCGATACGTCGGGTTTCATTTCCGGGCCTCTCGGGCGGGAATTCAAGTTCCAGAAGATAGACCTCGTAAGTCCCGATCATATAATAGCGCTGGAGCGGAAGGGGGAACTTGAAGAGCTGCTTAAGAACTTCCGGAAAAGCGGGAACATCTCGGTCCACAGGATTAAAGTTTCCGCGGAGGCCGGGGTAAGGTCGGCGAAGGAGAGAAGACTCTACCGTGAGGCAAAATTCAGGCAATACTTCGACGGCGCGAAAATCAAGGCCTTGTCCCTTGACAGGCTCGGCCTGCACGGCATCGTCCCCGAACCGCTGGAAGGCAAACAGTTGAAGGGCCTCCTTATCGGTTTATGCGACGGTGAAAATAACACCGTTTCTCTCGGTATCATCCGGGACGTCGACCTAACCGGAGGCACGATTTCATGCATTACGCCGGTGGGCAGCGTCAGCATGGTTAAGACCATCCAGTTTGGCTCGATCTATCTGGATCTATAGTGTTCACCGAATAGCGGATCAAACAAGATGACGCCTGCATATTTAAAACTGCACGAGAGTGGAGAGCTCGCGAAGATCAGGGATCGGCTGATCGGCGGGCTGGAGAAATGCGACCTTTGTCCCCGGAATTGTAAAGTGGACAGGGCAAAAGGCGAGCTCGGTTTTTGCAAGACGGGGCGGTACGCCGCTGTCTCGAGCTATAACCTGCATTTCGGCGAAGAGCCGCCGCTGGTGGGAAGCGGCGGATCGGGGACGATATTCCTTACGTGGTGCAACCTGGGGTGTATATTCTGTCAGAACTTCGCGATCTCGCACCTCGGCGAGGGCAGCGAAGCCGGACCGGATGAGCTGGCGGATATGATGCTGGCGCTTCAAAAGCGGGGCGCGCATAACATTAATTTTGTCACGCCAACCCACGTCATCGCGCAGATCGTCGAGGCGCTTATCCCGGCGATAGAGAGGGGTTTAAGACTGCCTCTCGCGTATAATTCGGGAGGGTATGACAAGGCCTCCACCCTTAAGGAGCTGGACGGCGTATTCGATATTTACATGCCGGACGCGAAATATTCGGACGAGCATCATTCCCTGAAATATTCGGGCGCGAAGGACTACTGGCAGGTCTGCCGGGAGGCGCTTCTTGAGATGCACAGGCAGGTAGGCGCGCTTGTGATGAACGCGGACGGTATCGCCGAAAGGGGGCTTCTGATCCGGCACCTCGTCCTGCCCAACAGGGTCGCCGGGTCCTTCAAGGTCCTGGATTTTATAGCCGAGAAGCTATCGAAGGATTCGTATGTAAACATCATGGAGCAGTACTATCCCTGCTTCAAGGCCTTCATGCACAGGGAGATCTCGAGGGGCATTACCATGGAGGAGTTTAAGGAAGTGCTTGATCACGCGGTGAAGGTGGGGCTTTACAGGGGGTTTTGACCGGGATGATAGAGATCGACGGCGCGCAGAAGTCTGGAAGCGGCACTATCGTGCGGTATGGCGTTTCACTGGCGTCCATATTGGGGAAAGATATTCATATGACCAATATCCGGGCGAAGCGGAAGAGGCCGGGCCTTCAGATGCAGCACCTGAAGACTATCCAGGCGTGCTGCCGGCTGACCGGCGGCTCGGTGGAAAACGCGGAGCTGGATTCTTATGAGATCAGGTATCTCCCCGGAGGCAAAATACGGGGCGGTGAATACAGCTGGGATATAGGAACCGCCGGTTCCACTACGCTGATGGCGCAGTGTCTCCTGCCGCTTGGACTCTTCGCGGACAGCCGGTCGGTCTATACTATTTCCGGCGGGCTCTTTCAGGACTTCGCGCCTAACGCCTTTCATATAAAACACGTGATAATGAAGCTCCTGCGGGGGTTCTCAGCCAGTGCCGATATAGATATCATCAGACCCGGTTATTATCCAAAAGGGAGCGGCACCATAAAGGTCGGGGTAGATCCTGTGCGGGACACCTTAAGCCCCCTGCGCCTTACGGAACAGGGGAAGGTGACGGAAATAAAGGGCGTCGCGCTATCTTCACATCTCGACGAGAGGCAGGTCAGCCGGAGGATGGCCGATACCTGCCTGAAAGTGCTGGCGAGGGCCGGATACAGAGCCGATATTGAGATCGTAAACGATACGTCAGCTATCCAGAGAGGGGCGGCATTATTTATCTACGCGGTGACGGACACCGGTTGTATAATAGGAGCGGACATGGCGGGCAAGCTTGGCAGGACAGCGGAAGAGATAGGCAGGCGCGTCGCGAAAGACCTTCTGGAAGATATCAAATCCGGCGCCACGGTCGATCGCCACACCGCGGACCAGCTGATCCTGTACGCGGCCCTGGCGGAAGGGGAAAGTGAATATGTTATCCCACGGATGACGGAACACGTAGATTCCAACATCTGGCTTGTGCAGGAGATGCTCGGGGCGAAAGCGTTTCTTCACGGCCGTAATCTGAGGGTAAGAGGGATCGGCTTGAAGGTGCGTTAGCGGAGAACTATACATGCAGGCGGAAATAGAGGCGCTGAAAAGAAGCAGGTTGTATTCCGAAGAACTGGGCATTGACCTGAAGAAAAATACCGACAGGGAACTTTTCAAGTGGTTCCTGGCCAGCATACTTTTTGGGGCAAGAATATCCGGAACTATCGCCGAAAACACGTATAAGGCTTTCGAAAGGCATAATCTCCTGGAGCCGGAGAAAATACTAAAGGCAGGCTGGGATTTTCTTGTCTACCCGATCATGAGGGAGGGCGGGTATGTCAGGTACGACGGGAAGACGTCCACGCAGATCCTGAAAAATTGTGATACCCTTATAGAGGAATACGGCGGGAGCCTGAGAAGGCTTCACGAGGAAGCAAGGGACAGCGAAGACCTTGAAAACAGGTTGATAAGCTTCTACGGTATCGGCCCGGTCACGGCAAACATTTTTCTGAGGGAATTAAGGCCTTTCTGGGTCAAAAGCGACCCGGACCCGCTGCCGGCCGTAAAGGAAATAGCCCGAAAATACAGGATAGATATAGACGCGTATAAAAGAAAAAGCATGACTTTCGTCAGGATCGAAGCGGGCTTGCTGCGGTTGAGGAGGGGATAGTTCGGAGTTCGGAGTTTGGAGTGGTTTCCCCTCCGAATAGGCGGGGCATTCCTGCCCCGCAATCCGTATGCCGGGTTACGGGTCACGGGTAACAGAACAAAGGAGTTTTTTATGAGACCGTTATTTTTTCTGATCATTATCTCAATTTCCGTTATTAATACTTTGATAGGGTTCTTTCTGATCTTGAAGCCCGCTCTGGTTATTGAGATCCAGAAGAAGTTTTATGAAAGGATAAACTGGCGGATCGAGCCAGTTTCCGTGAAAAAAGAGATCCGGAATACCAGGATCATGGGGCTGTTCCTGATCGTCATCACGTTGCTGATGATCACCTGCAAATTCCTGTCAGGTTAAAAATCCCGGGCCACGGCATCATGAAGAAAGACATACGCGACCTCACACTGGAAGAATTAAAAGAAGAAGTGGCAGGCATGGGCGAGCCCTCCCACAGGGCGCGGCAGATATTTTTGTGGCTCAACCGGAAGAATGCCGCCAGTTTCGGGGAGATGACGGATCTGCCGAAGCGGTTCATGGCGAAACTCGAAAGGAGATTCGCTGTCGGGACGCTTGGGCTCGCCGAGCGACTGGTATCGAAGGACGGGACGGAAAAATTCCTTTGGGGCATGGAGGACGGGGAGTACGTGGAGACGGTCCTGATCAGGGAGAAAGGACGCCGGACCCTGTGCCTGTCCACCCAGGTCGGGTGCAGGTTCAAGTGCCCGTTCTGCGCCAGCGGCATGAGGGGCCTTATCCGGAACCTCCGGGTATCCGAGATCGTGAACCAGCTGCTTCTTGTGCAGAAAGTTTGTGACTGCCGGGTGACCAATGTCGTCTTCATGGGCATGGGTGAGCCGCTGGACAATTACGACAACCTCGTCAAAGCCATCCGTATCATCAATCATCCTGATGGGGTGGGCCTGGGAGCCAGGAAGATCACCGTCTCGACATGCGGGGTCGTCCCGGGTATACTGAAACTTAAGGACATAGGGCTCCAGGTAGAACTGTCGGTTTCCCTGCACGCCTCGAGCGACAGCCTGAGGGATGAGCTTGTTCCGGTCAACCGAAAGTATCCATTGAGAAAATTGATATCGGCTTGCAGGAGGTATTACGAAGAGACGGGCAGGGTGGTCACGCTGGAATATACGCTGATCAAGGACAAGAACGACTCTGCCGGGGACGCCGAGAAGCTTGCCGTGATCGCAAAAGACCTGAAAGCAAAGGTCAATCTTATAGCCTGCAACCCGATCGCCGAACTCGGGCGCGGCAGGTCCGATAGAAAAAGCATAAACCTCTTCATGGAACGCCTACGCTCAAGGGGCGTTACGGTAACCTTGAGAAAGTCCAGGGGCACCGACATCCTCGCCGCCTGCGGCCAACTCGCGGCGCGGCGGGTAAGCCCTTAGCTCGCGTCGATAAAATTGGGTTCAACGGAAATGAAGTACAGGATCATAGTTTTTGATATTGATGGGACGATTACGCGGCATATTTCGAGCTGGCGGTATATTCATGAGAAGCTGGGGCTCTGGGATGTGCTGGCGCGGAAGTACCAGGAGCAGTTTCTTGCGGGCAAGATAAGTTACCGCAGGTTTTGTGAACTTGACGCGGCCCATTGGAAGGGCCTCGAGGTAAAGAAGCTGGAAGAAGTGTTCCGGCATGTCAGGTATTCGAAGAACGCCAGGCGTGCCGTTTACAAGCTTAAAAAGGCGGGATTCAAGCTGGTGGCGGTCTCCACGGGGCTTCAATTCATGACCGACCGCGTGAAGGAAGAACTGGGGTTCGACCATGTCGTCGGGAACCGCCTCAATGTGCGTAACGGCAGGCTGACCGGGGGCGTTACGATCAATATAAGCCACGGCGCCAAGGGCGAGACGGTCAGGGCCATCCTGAAACGGTTTCGCCTGAAGCCTTCGCAAATGATCGCGGTGGGGGATACGGAGGGTGACATCCCGATGGTGAAGCTGGCGGGATATTCCATGGCGTTCAATTCCTCCAGCGAAAAGCTGTCCGGGATAGTGGATTACGACTGCGCGTCTGATGATTTCATGGAAGTGTGCGATAAGATCATGGAAGTTTCTGAAGCGTAAGTATTCGGGGGGAGGAAAATGTCTGCCGAAAGGGTAACCAGGAGGAAAAAGAGCGTTTCCCGCCTCATTACATTTTTTGTCGTGTTTGTTATTGCCGCGAGCATGCCGGGCTGCGTTCCCGCACCGGAAGAGGGGTTTGCCGTCGAGAGAGAAAGGATGGTGCGGCAGATAAGGGATCGGGGCATCACCGATGAGAAGGTCCTTAAGGCCATGGCAGAGGTTGAACGGCACCTGTTTGTCCCGCAGCAGTTCCGCGCGATGGCGTACGAAGACACGCCCTTGCCGATAGGGGAGGGGCAGACGATATCTCAACCGTATATTGTCGCGTACATGACCCAGGCCGCCCGGGTCTGTCCCGGCGACCGCGTTCTTGAGATCGGGACGGGCTCCGGGTACCAGGCGGCGATACTGGGTGAGCTCGCGAAAGAGGTCTACACGATAGAGATATTAAAGCCGCTTGCCGATTCCGCGCGCGCCAGGCTGGAGGAGCTCGGTTACGACAACATAAGCGTTAAGTGGGGAAACGGCTACAAGGGGTGGCCTGAGCACGCGCCTTTCGACGTGATCATCGTGACGGCCGCGCCGTCCGGAATACCCGAAGAACTGGTACGCCAGCTTAAGCTCGGTGGAAGGATGGTCGTTCCTGCCGGCGAGTTCCTTCAGGAGCTGTACCTGATCGTCCGGACAGACACCGGGTTTGAGAAGAAAGCGCTCTTGCCCGTAAGGTTTGTGCCAATGGTGCATTCGGGGGCAGGGGGAGAAAAGTGAAAAAAGCGACGAAAAATTATAAAAAAAGCAACCGGAAAACGGCTGCCTATAAAAAACTAGCTTTTCTTTAACCTCGCAAAGTAAATGTTTGAGGAGGGCAGAAAAGCTATAAAAGACCTTTTATCTAACTCCATACGCCTCACACTTGCTCTTTGCTCTAAGTACCCGTATTATAAAGAGTTAGCTTTTCTTTTACCTTTGTGGATCATAACAAGGAGGATAGAAAAGCTATAAAAGACCTTCGACCAACTCAAATACCCTTCCATCTCTCTCTACTTTAAGTATATCATATAATATTCGGAAGGCAACTTTTGTAAAATAAATTGTTCACGCTTCTGGACGCCCATGGCCGTCCTCTTCCAACAGCCGTGCCGCAGATTTTTGAAAAAAATTTGCCGTATGAATTGCCGAATGCGGATATTTCGGATATACTTATGTAATGAGCAGGCGGCGCCGAAGAACGATGGCGCACCCTGAGGTAAACCGCGGCGCTCAAGATATTTTTGACCATGCACAGAAAGGAACGTAGTCGATAAAATGAACGAAGATCAGAATCAGAAGAAGATAGTCGTAGCGGATGACAGCCGCGAGATATGCGAGGTGTTAAAGACAATACTCGAAGGAGAAGGGTACAAGGTCGATTACGTCCATGACGGTTTTTCCCTGATCGCGTACCTGAAAGAAAACCAGGACATAGACGCGGTAGTGCTGGACCTGATCATGCCCGAGAAAGGGGGCATAAGCATTTTCGACACGGTCCGTTCCGTGTCACCCGCTTCCAAGCTCATTATCTATACCGGATATACCAGCTACAAAGATTCCATATTCGCGCGAAAAGCCGACGCCTTCATAAACAAGACCGACGGCGCGGAAAAGATCCTCGAGGCCCTCAAGGAACTGTTCGAATAGAGCTTCTCATAGCCGACCTTGTTTACCCGCTTCCACTTTCGTGAAAATGACAAAAGATCAACGATGTCATGACTTTTTATGGCGATAAAATCCGTGACAAATTGCCGGCAGGTATGTAGAATGTAAAACACATAAGGAATATCGGGTACAAAGCGGAGAGGTGTCCGAGTGGTTTAAGGAGCACGCTTGGAAAGCGTGTGTGCGGCAACGTACCCAGGGTTCGAATCCCTGCCTCTCCGCCATAAACGCGGGGTCAGGTCTACAGATTTAAGGAAAAAACTTAAAAGTGTAGACCTGACCCCATAAATTCTGGAGATGTTCTTTAGCGGAGAGGTGGCAGAGTGGACGAATGCGGCGGTCTCGAAAACCGTTGTCCCTTCGGGGACCGGGAGTTCGAATCTCCCCCTCTCCGCCATGATCTAAAAGTGCAGGACTGGCCCGATTTGTTTTGTTTAGTACGGTATGGTATATTATGTAAGTGTGTCTCATCGTAAAAACCCTAACCAAAAGGAGGCGGATGATGAGGAACATGAATTTTGACCTGGTGGAAGAGCTGAGCAAGAAGCTCAGCGGGGTATGGCGGTTTGAGCAGTTCATAAAGGACTCGGAAGAAAATCCCTGCCCGTCCTGCGCCGAAGTGTGGAAAAAGATAAAGGCCATGGACGAACAGGCGTGCGAGATGCTGCGCACGGAGGTCATCAAGCATGTCGAGGACAAGAAATTTGACTAGATCTTAAGGACGGGGTCAGACCTGCGGATTTAAGAAAAAAACTTAAAAGTGTAGGTCTGACACCGAAGCCACAGTGGGATTCCCGCCGTACATGACCCTTAATTGCCCGGTCGAGCAGAAAATCCAGCTTTTTTGCGACTAACTATATATTGTGTTGCCCCTTGACAGAAAGAACAACATATGGTATCTTTTGTCGTGATCGGGCATGACGCACTTCCGGCGAGAAGTGAAAATCCGTGTAAATCCGTGTTCTAAAGAAGAAAGGATGGAAGATGTACTCGAGTGATATCAAATTTGTCAGGAAAAGGGACGGGCGGCTGGAGCCGTTTGATCCACGGAAGATCGAGAGCGCGGTCTTCGCGGCGGCCAGGGCCGTGGGGGGAGAAGACGTCAAGAAGGTGGGGGAGATAACCCGGCAGACGATATCCTTTCTTGAGGTCATGTACAAGGGCGACAGGGTGCCTACCGTCGAGAATGTCCAGGATCTCCTCGAGAAGATCCTGATAGAGAACGGGCACGCCAAAACTGCGAAAGCGTACATACTTTACAGGGAACAGCATGCCAAGCTGCGCCGGACGAAAGCGCTTCTCAACGACGCCGTCAACATGGTCGATAATTACATCCAGCAGAAAGACTGGCGCGTGAAGGAGAACGCGAACATGGGATTTTCCCTTCAGGGCCTGAACAACTTCATATCGACCGCCGTCTCCAACAAGTACTGGCTTGACCGCATCTACCCCACGGAGATCGCCGAAAGGCATCTGGAAGGCGATATACATATCCACGACCTGGGTTCCATAAGCGCTTATTGCTGCGGGTGGGACCTGAAGGACCTTCTCACGCGGGGCTTCGGCGGGGCGTACGGCAAGGTGGAATCGGCGCCTCCCAGACACTTCCGCGTGGCGCTCGGGCAGATAGTGAATTTCTTTTATACCCTCCAGGGCGAAGCGGCGGGCGCGCAGGCGTTTTCCAACTTTGACACCCTTTTGGCGCCGTTCGTCTATTATGACAAGCTTACGTATCCCCAGGTCAAGCAGTTCATGCAGGAGTTCATCTTTAACATCAACGTGCCTACCCGCGTGGGATTCCAGACGCCGTTCACCAACATTACCATGGACCTGTCGATCCCGGATTCCTTTAAGGACGAAGCCGTTGTCGTGGGGGGCGAGGTCAAGGACAAGAAGTACGGGGAATTTCAGCATGAGGCGAACCTTATCAATAAGGCCTTTTGCGACGTCATGATAGAAGGGGACGCCCATGGAAGGATATTTTCGTTCCCCATACCCACGTACAACATAACAAAGGATTTTGACTGGGATAACCCCGATCTCAAGGGGCTCTGGGAGATGACGGCGAAATACGGCATCCCGTATTTCTCGAATTTCGTCAACAGCGACATGAACCCCGACGACGTGCGGAGCATGTGCTGCCGCCTGCGGCTTTGCAACAGAGAGCTGCGCAAGAGAGGCGGCGGGCTTTTTGGGTCCAACCCGCTTACAGGGTCGATAGGTGTAGTCACTCTGAATATTCCGCGCCTGGCGTATCTGGCGGGGAATATGGAGAATTTCTACAAGGGCCTTGACGAGCTCCTCCGCGTATCCAGGGAAGCGCTGGAGATAAAGAGAAAGGTCCTGGAGCAGCTTACGGAACACGGGCTGTATCCGTATTCAAGCCATTACCTGGCTAATATCAGCAAAAAGGACGGAACTCACTGGGCGAACCATTTCTCCACGATCGGGCTCGTGGGGGTGAACGAAGGGTGCCTGAACCTTCTGAAGGAAGATATCAGTACCCCGGGAGGCAGGAAATTCGCGGTGGAGCTTTTGAACTACATCAGGGAGCGCATGAAGGAGTTTCAGGAGGAAACGGGACATTTCTATAACCTGGAGGCGACCCCCGCGGAAGGCACGACGTACCGACTTGCCATGCTGGACAAGAAAAAATATCCGGGCATCATAACCCAGGGGAAAGATGAACCGTACTATACGAATTCGTCGAACCTGCCCGTGAACTATACGGACGATCTTTTCGGTGCCCTGGACCACCAGGACGATATACAGTCCCTTTACACGGGGGGGACGGTGTTTCACATATTCCTCGGCGAGCGGATCGAGGACGCCGGGGTTTGCAAGAAGCTCGTCCGGAAGATCGCCAATAACTACAGGATGCCGTACTTCACGATATCGCCGACGTTCACGATATGTTCCGTTCACGGGTACATACCGGGGGAACACTTTACATGCCCGTATGATGATGCCGGGTCCGAGGAAGAAAAAGCCGGAGAGGAGGTACTGTCATGAAGGATAAGAAGTGCAAGGTCGAGGTCTTTTCGCGGGTTACCGGGTTTTTCCGGCCCGTCCAGTCCTGGAACAAGGGAAAAGCGGAAGAATTCAAGGACAGAAAAAAGTACAACATGGACGCGGCAAAAAGAGGGATGGAAGATGAGGATAGCAGGGTTACAGAATCTTTCGCTGGTTGATTTCCCGGGGCACCTGGCTTCGGCGGTGTTCGTGGCCGGGTGCAATTTCCGGTGCGGATACTGCCACAATCCCGACCTGGTGGCGCCGGGGGAGCTCTCGGGGCCTTCTGAAGAAGACGTTCTGAATTTTCTTGCCCACAAGAAGGAGATGATAGAAGGGGTGGTCCTGACAGGAGGCGAGCCGACCATTTACAGCGACCTTCCCGATTTTGTGAGGCGCGTAAAGGACATGGGGTTCGAGGTCAAGCTCGATACAAACGGATCGAATCCCGGACAGATCGAAGATCTGTTCAGGGCACGCCTTCTTGATTATGTCGCGATGGATATAAAGGCTCCCTTTACCAGGTACTCCTTCGCGATCGACCGGGAAAACCTGGCGCGGTCTCTGGAAGAGAGCATGCGCCTTATAATGCTGTCGACGGTTCCGTACGAATTTCGCACGACATGTGTTCCGGGCATAGTGGACGATGACGCTGTCAGGTCGATAGGGGAGATGGTGAAAGGGGCAAAAAAATATTGTCTCCAGCAGTTCCGCCCGCGCATCACGTACGATAAGAAATTTCAGAATGTCAGGCCGTACCCAAAAGAAGATATACTGCGGTTTCGGAGCATTCTGGAAGGTTTTGCTCAGGTAGTGGAGACGAGGGGGATTTAGGCAGCTGGCGTCCCCGGACAGATTCGAACTGTCGCTCCCGGCTCCGGAGGCCGGTACTCTATCCAGCTGAGCTACGGGGACGCGTATCTATTATACCCGTTTAAATTTATTCTGTAAATCCCGTAAGGCGCATTTGCCCCGTTCCGGAGTGCCCGTAAAACAGACATGGCAGGACGTCTTGACGCTGAACCCCTTGTTTTTCCTAATTTATATTTGACAACCGAGGAAAAGTCAAGTATATTTTCTGAAGATGAGAATTCTAGTTGTTCAACAGAAAAAGGAGGTGTTATGAACAAAGCGGAATTCATCGAATCGATCTGGAAGTGTGGCAAGTATGAAACCAAAGCCGACGCTGCAAAAGCGTACAATGCCGTTGTGGGCGCCCTTACCGGCCGTCTGAGCAAAGGCGCCGCTAAAACCAGGGTCATCCGTCTTCCCGAGCTGGGAACGTTCCAGATGAAGACGAGGAAAGCCAGAATGGGCAGGAACCCGCAGACCGGTAAGTCCATAAAAATCGGCGCCAAGAAAGTTGTGACCTTTAAGGGCGGCAAGAACCTGCTGGGCAGCCTTTAAGGCCCTGTTCGCGGGATACAAAAAGACGACCTCCGTTTCGCCACAGAAGCGGGGGTCGTTTTTTTGCGTTTATGTTTTATGTTGCATAAGGTATAATGTACGCGAACATGAGCAACCGGTTGTCTTTTAACAGAACACGCGAGAGGTAAAAATGGCTACAATTGATGAAATAGCGAAGCTTGTCGGCGGCACGGTGATCGGCGACGGGAAGATACAGATCAAAGGGATGGCGTCTTTTGACTTCGCGGAAGAAGGGGACGTGACCTTCGCGTTTGACGAAGAAGGGCTCCAGCGGGCCGGAAAAAGCAAGGCATCCTGCGTTTTCACCACGGCCGATGTGGAAGATTATCCGAAGACGGTCCTGCGGGTCGGGGACATGAAGCAGGCGCTGACCGTCCTTTATAACGCCATGCTTGAGATGACGCCACCGGGGAAAGGCGTCATCCACCCCAGCGCCGTCATCGCCGGAAGCGCCGTGCTCGGCGAGAACGTATCGGTCGGGGCCCATGCCGTGATAGGGGAAGAGGCGCGCATTGGGGATAATACCGCTGTAGGGGCTAACTGCGTGATAGGGAAAAATGTCACTATCGGACAGGGTTCTTTCCTCGCCCCCAACGTGACCGTGTACGATAATACCGTAATAGGCAATAAGGTGATCATCCATTCGGGGACGGTCATCGGCGCCGACGGTTTCGGGTACGTTCCCATGGAGGGGAAGATATACAAGGTCCCGCAGATGGGGAATGTCGTGATAGAAGACGAGGTCGAAATAGGCGCCAATTCCTGCATGGACAGGGGCACGTTTGCCACAACGGTGATAGGCAGGGGGACAAAGATAGATAATCTGGTGCAGGTCGCGCATAACGTGAAGCTTGGAAGGAACGTCCTCATCGCTGCCCAGACCGGTATCGCCGGCAGCGCCACCGTAGGGGATAACGTCATGATGGGCGGGCAGGTGGGTGTTTCCGATCACGTCAGTATCGGCAATAATGTCAAGGTCGGCGCCAAAACAGGCGTGACCAGCCGTGTCGGCGATGACAAGGTGCTTTTCGGATATCCTTACAGGGAAGCGTCCGAGGCCCGGAAGCTGCACGGGCTTTTATCCTTGCTCCTCAGGAACGCGAGTAAGATCAAGGTGCTTCTCAGGGAGCTTCCGGGAGAGTGACAAATATGAATAACGGTATGCACGGATGAACGGGAGATAGCATGATAATATTGACAGGCGGGGCCGGGTTTATTGGGAGCTGTTTTCTGTGGAAGCTTAACGAATACGGGATAGACGACATACTCGTCGTGGACCACCTTGACGGTTCCGAGAAATGGCGGAACCTTCTCGGAAAGCGTTTCCGCGACTATATCCAGAAAGAGGAGTTTCTCTGCCTGGTGGAAGAGCACAAGCTGCCGAAGCCCGAATTCGTGGTGCACATGGGCGCCTGCAGCACCACCACGCTTGTTGACGCCGACTACTACATAAAGAACAATTACAGATATTCCAAGGCGCTCGCCGAATGGACACTTATCCAGAAGGTCCCTTTTTTATACGCCTCTTCCGCCGCGACTTACGGCAGCGGCAGCCAGGGGTACAGCGACAGTGACGAGAACATCCGGCGCCTGCGTCCGCTAAACATGTACGGATATTCCAAGCACCTTTTTGACATGTGGGTCCTCAATAGCCATCTCATAGACAAGGTGACCGGCCTCAAATTCTTTAACGTTTTCGGCCCGAACGAGTACCATAAGGAAGAGATGATGAGCGTTATCTGCAAGGCCTTCCCGCAGGTCCGCGACGAAGGGCGTATACGCCTGTTCAAGTCTTACCGCGAGGATTACGCCGATGGCGAGCAGAAGAGGGATTTCATTTATGTCAAGGACGCGGTGGAAGTCATGTATTATTTCTTCTGTAACCCCGGGAAGACTGGCATATTCAACCTCGGGACATCGGAGGCGCGCAGCTGGAACGACC
>JAUWWB010000114.1 GCA_030617085.1 Candidatus Omnitrophota bacterium | reverse complement strand
TCCCCCGCTGAAACGGTGGGCGATCTCAATGATCATGGCCCGGCTAAGGAAATGGGATACCGCTTCCAACAAAAGAATTGATTATTTCGTGGCCATATCGGATAATGTCAAAAGCCGTATCCAGGGATTTTACGGCAGGGAAGCGGACGTCATATATCCCCCCGCGGATATTGACTCCCATGAGAAGGTGTCCGGAGATGATGAGGGCTTTTACCTGATAGTCTCGGCGCTCGTGCCGTATAAGCGGGTGGACCTTGCGGTGAAGGCGTTCAATGAGAACGGAAAACGTCTTGTTATAATAGGCGATGGCAGCGATCTTACCCGTCTGAAGGATGGTGCCGGCCGAAATATCGAGTTTTTTGGATGGGTGGAAGACAGCCGGCTCAAGGAATACTACGCGAAATGCCGTGCGCTTGTCTTTCCGGGTGAAGAGGATTTTGGTATCGTGCCGGTCGAAGCCCAGGCATACGGCAAGCCCGTGATCGCTTACGGCGCCGGAGGCGCGCTGGAGACGGTGGTGCCTTTTAACGAAGGACGAGGGACGGGCGTCTTCTTTCATGAGCAGACGGTCGATGCTCTTAATAAGGCGATAGAGACTTTTGAGGAAAACCGGCACGTCTTCGATCCGGTAAAGATCAGGGAAAACGCGATACGTTTCAACAGAGACCGCTTCAAGCGGGAGATATACGAATATATCCAGGACAAGTGGCACAAAAGACAAAAAGCCTAAACCGTCATGAAGATACGCAACGACGTCAGACTAAGCGCCATATTAATGCTCGGGGATATATTTGCCGTTAATTTTGCGGTTCTTTTCTCCTACTGGCTGCGTTTTAATTCGGGTCTGTTCAGGATAGTCTATGGTGTGCCGCACGTAAGCGAATATTTTAAGGTGCTGCCTATAATCACCGTGATACTGGTGTTCTTGATGCGTTCGGATAAACTGTATTCTATCAGGGCGCGCCTTTCTATCGTGGATGAGTTCTTTGTAATTGTCCGGACTTCAACCATGGGCATTCTTTTGTTCATGGCCGCGACATTTGTTTACCGCGAGTACTCTTTCTCGCGGGGGATGTTGCTTATTCTGTGGCTCGTCCTCATCGCGTTTGTCAGCAGCTGGAGGTTTTTTGTTAACAGGGTGCGGTTTTTCCGCAGAAGCCGCTCGGGAAGATCAAGAAACCTTGTCATGATCGGCGATGGCCCGATGGTCAACCGCTTGATAGATCATATATCCGGTGATCCTCATTGGGATTACAATCTGAAAGGTGTTATCCGCACGAGGTCAGGCAACGACAGTGATCCCGGCGGCGTCCCCGTCCTGGGTACGCTGGAAAGGTTATCCGAGATCATAGGATCAAACGAGATCGATGAGGTCATACTGACGGATACCAGGATCCCCCGGTCAAAAATAATGGATATAATCCTTGAGTGTGAGAAAAGGATGATAGAGTTCCGGCTGGTGGCGGACCTTCTCGGTATGGTGACTTCCCAGGTCGACATGCGGACCATCGACGGTGTGCCTCTTCTCGGGCTCAAGGAATCTCCTCTATCCGAAGGATATAACCGTGTTATTAAAAGGGCAGTGGATGTGGTCCTTTCAGCCGTGGGGATAGTCGTACTTGCGCCCCTTTTTCTTGTAATAGGGGTAATCGTGAAACTGAGTTCCCCCGGGCCTGTTTTATAACTGCAGAAAAGGATAGGCGAGGACGGCAAGCGCTTTGCAATTATCAAGTTCAGGACCATGGTGGACAAGGCGGAAAAAGGCGTCGGCAGGGTGTGGGCCAGTGAAAATGACTCCAGAAGAACGGGTGTGGGGACTTTCCTGCGGACGTGCAACCTGGACGAGCTGCCGCAGCTTTTCAATGTTCTAAAAGGGGAGATGAGCCTTGTGGGCCCCAGGCCCGAGCGTCCCCATTTTGTCGGGAAATTTAAAGAGGATATCCCGCGGTACATGGCCCGGCACAAAATAAAGTCCGGCGTGACCGGCTGGGCCCAGGTCAACGGGCTCCGGGGTAACACTTCTATCAAGGAACGCACTAAATATGATATCTATTATGTCGAGAACTGGTCTCTGGCATTTGATCTTAAAATACTGTTCATGTCATTTTTCGCGATCAAAAACGCGTACTGAACAGGGATCGGTAAGAAGCCATCAAAACCTCGATTGAGAATATGTCAAAAACGAAAGTAATCAGTATCTGCGATAAGATAATCGAAGGGTGTTTTTATGTGCTTCTGGTAGCTGTCACGTTTTCTACTTCTCTGGTAGAAATAGCATCCAGCGCGCTGATCCTGGCCTGGGCCGTGAAGACGGCTGTTAGCCGGGATTTCGACTTCCTTGGATCACTTCCCGTTAAATTGATAATACTATATTTTTGCTGGACGGTCCTTTCCTGTTTTAACAGCGACTATTTCAAGGAAAGTTTCCGAGGCATATTAAAGGTTGCTGAGTACTCCCTTATATTCATAGTCGCCGCGACAAGCTTGCGGCAGGAAAAAATTGTTAAAAGGTCCTTTTTTGTCATTGCTGCCGGTGCCATGATCATTTCTGCCAACGGTATTTTTCAGTATTTTTCCGGTTTTGACCTGATAAGGCACAGGGAGCTGATCTTTCAGGATTACCTCCGGAGGATCTCGTCGTCTTTCGTCCATCCCAATGATTTTGGCGTTTATCTTCTGATAGTCAGCGTCATCTTTATATCGATCATGATCTCGGGCAGGAAAATGATCAAGGACAGGGTGATCGTTTTCGTGCCGCTTGTGCTTTGCATGGTGAGCCTGTTCCTGACCAAATCGCGCGGGGCCTGGCTGGCTTTTTCGGCGGCTTTTCTTGTCCTGGGAGGGATGAAAGCCAAACGTGTGGTGGCCATATTTCTTGCTCTTCTGGTGATCCTGTTCATAATGCTCCCGTATACGGCCCAGGAACGCATATTCAGCCTGGCTGATCTAAAGAGCGGCACGACGTGGGAGCGGGTCATGTTATGGAAGGGGACGGCCAGGATGGTCGCCGAACATCCTTTTCTGGGATTCGGCATAAACACTTACAGTAGGAACTTCCCAAAATATAAACCCGTGGAATATCCGGATGTAAGGTATTCTCACAACTGCTACCTTCACATGGCTTCGGAAGTGGGAATTATAGGGGCGCTTCTGTTTTTGATCTTTCTGATAACGGTGCTTATCTATTCCGTTAGAGGGATCCTCAGTATGGCTCCGGGACTGCGCAAAGACCTTGCCCTGGGGCTCTTCGCGGGGCTGGTCGGATTTTCCCTCAACTGCGTGGTCGATACTCACCTCTATTCGGTCAATCTCGCGGTCTTATTTCATCTTTTACTCGGTTTTTGTTTCGCTTTATGCTGCCATGCTCAAAAAGACTGATCCCAAAAATATCGTTGTGATGCGCACTGACCGCATCGGCGAAGTCCTGCTTTCGACCGTTGCCGTGGATGCTATAAGGAACTGTTATCCGGGCGCGAACGTTTCGTTCGTCACCTCCGGATATTCCAGGCCTGTCATCGAAGACAGGGAAGACGTCGACGAGATCTTTATTGTAGAAACCATGGATGGAAAAGGGTGGGGGGGTCAAGTCTTGCCCCTGGCAGCGTTTCTGAGGAGAAAAAGGTTCGATATGGCAGTAGTCCTTAACCCGCACAAAATGTTACACCTTGCCTGTTTCCTGGCGGGCATTCCGGTCCGTGTTGGGTACGACAGGAAGTGGGGGTGTCTTCTTAACGGGAAAATACCGGACGAAAGAGACCGGGGCAGGAAGCACGAAGTCGAATACACAATGGAAGTCTTACGCCTTTTGGGAATAGAGGGCGACGTCCCGGCGCCCAGGCTTTCCGTTAGCGCCGAAGCTGAAAGTGCCATAACGGATCTTATGAGCGCGAAAGGAACCACCCTGGAGAAGCCTCTGGTCGCCATCCATCCCGGCAGCAGCAATCCTGCAAAGATATGGCCATGCGAAAGGT
>JAUWWB010000015.1 GCA_030617085.1 Candidatus Omnitrophota bacterium | reverse complement strand
GCAAGCCGCTTTTCTCCGGGGCCTTCTACGATCTGCCCTCCCGCGATGCTTTTCCCCCTCTCAACCCCAAAGGCATACGATATGATCACCAGGACCAACAAGCCGATGGCAGCGAAAACGATGTATTCAACCGGTATTTTTACATGGGGCAAAAATCTCTGCTTCCTGTACCCGCCCCGCGAGGACGGTTTTCTGCCTTTTTTTTCAACAACCTGATCCCCAAAAAGATCATACTGATAATCATTATCGCCCATTTGCCGTATATTCTAACATATTGCCGGGAAATAGCAAGGATTGTGTTAGTGGGAAATGGACTATGGCTGTAATTCAGTTGTAATTCATGGTAATTCATATGCTTAAGGCGAGACGAGGTAATTCATTGTCGTTGGGCAGACGGACTCTTGAGATCAAACATCTTGCATCAGGCTTTTGACTACCTTCATGATCTGTTCATCGCGCGTGTAGCAATACCCGTTCGTCGAGCCCATGCTGTCTTTTTCCACGACGCCGAGTTCGACCATCCTGTCCAGGGCGGACTGGACCCTTTCCCTATCATCGCTCACCCAGGCCGACACGCCCCCGGCGCTGTCGACGCTTGACTGGTTCTGGTAGAAAAAGGTCAGCACCTCTCTGGTCAGCTTGTCTTTCAGTATTCTTTTCAGGTCCCTTTTCATATCTTCCCCAGTTCTTTTTCCAGGAGCTTCCTCACGTCTTTTCTCTGGACGGCGTCGCAAAAGATCTCCACAACGCGGAGGTCAAACTGCGTGTTCGCGTTTTTCCGCACTTCTTTTATCGCCGCGGGAATCGATAGGGCCTTCCGGTAAGGTTTTTTCGTGATCATCGCCTCAAAGGCCGAGACAACCGCCAGTATCCGGGCCGCCAGTGGTATTTCTTTGCCCTTCAACCCTTTAGGGTATCCCGTGCCGTCAAAGTTCTCGTGGTGAGAAAGGATTATCGGTATTATGGGCTTTAGCGGCTTGAACTTCTTCAGGATCATCGCCCCCTTCATCGGGTGTGTCTTGACTATGTCGAATTCGCGACCCGTCAGTTCCCCCCTCTTCATCAAGACCTTTTCCGGTATGCTTATCTGCCCGGCATCGTGCAGCATCACGGCGTACTGGAGCATCTTTATTTCGGTCTCGTTCATGTTAAACTTGCGCCCTATGATGTAGATCAGCTTATGGAACGACGCTTCCGCCCTGTGCGCGACGTAGGGACGGTCCTCCAGAAGCTGCGCGATGCACTTGATGCTGCTCAAGGTCAGGTCGGTCTGTTCCATGAAAAGCTGGGCGTTCCTGATAGCGATGGCCGCCTGTTCCGAAAGCGTCTTCATTATCTCTTCATCAAACCGCGTGAACTCCTTACCGTCAAGCCTGTCGTAAAGCGTTATGACCCCGACCACGTCCTCGTCTGTCAATGGGACGGCCAGGTAATCCCTTCCCCTGATCGGCGTCCCTTTCTTCACCGCCCTGCCCGGGGCGTACTTGCCGATCTGGACTTTCTTTAGCCTGATCTTTTTCCTCCTGAGATCGATAGTCGCCTTGGGCAGCAGCATCTTCCTTTTTTTATCGACAAGCTTTATGGAGCAGCGGTTTGCCCGTATCACCTGCAGCGAAAGACGGGCTATCCGCGGAAGGAGTTCGTTCAGGTTAAGCGTGGAGGTCATCAGCCTGTGGACCGTATGGACGGTGGAAAGAGCTATGGCCCTCGGCCTTATGGTCTTGTTCATCTCCTCCAGCTCGACTTCTTTCCTGACTTCGTGGATCACGGCGTCGGTAAACGCCATAAATATCTTCTGAACATCGGAAGACATGGCTTTTTTCAGGTCGCAAAGGACAATATATCCGAAGATCTCGCCCTCGGCCATGAGCGGATAGCACAGGCCGTGCATCTTTTCCCCGTGCTGGAACATCTCCGCGGCTTTGCTCTTCCGCGATCTTTTTATCACCCTGAGTATCTTCGCGCCTTCCTTCCGGAGATGTTCGTGGCCGTCGATCGTCTTTTTGACGCTCTCTGACACTTCCCTTTTTTTGGGCTGCTCATACTCATCGCTGACCTCCGGCAAAACCAGCCAGGTGGGATTTTTCAGGTATTTACCGAGGGCCGAGATCTCCCGGCTGAGGTTCAGGCTCTCTTTAAATTTCAAGAACAGGTGTTCCATCTTTACGGATCCTTCGCTCCCCATATCTATACTCTTTCGTAAGGTTCAAAAAATTTCTTGTACTGGTCAAGCGCGTAACGGTCGGTCATCCCGGCTATGTAATCACATATGACCCGGTATTTTCCCCTTTCTCCTATCTTCTCCTGGATCCGGGGAGCAAGCTGCTCGGGGCTGTCACAGTAGACCCGGAACAGCGTCTTTAGAAAGCGGGCGGCCTTATTCGACATGCGGATAACCCGGTAGTGCCTGTACAGCTTGTTCGTCAGGGCATCTTTGAATAAAAGCCGCTTTTCCTTCATGTCTTCGCTGAAATCCACTATCCTTTCCCGCCGCCCTTCCGGGTCAGAGGTGCTTTTTATGTTAAGGGCACTGATCCGGTCCAGCGCGTTATTGATGACGTCGGTCACGTGAAGATGTATCAGGTAGCGCACTATCTGTGACCTCCGCGTCTCCCCGTCGATGTCCGGAAAACGTGTTTTGACATCGGATACGGCTTCATCCCACATCGGTATCCCGGACAGGTCCTTTTCGCCCAGCAGGCCGCTTTTCAGCCCGTCATCCAGATCGTGGTTATCATACGCGATTTCGTCAGCGATGTCGGCGACCTGTATTTCAAGCAGCAGCGGGCCCGGGATATCGTCGGGGCCCATTCTCGTCTCATCGAACGGCGTCGAATGGCGGATTATTCCCCTGCGGACCTCCCGCGTCAGGTTCAAGCCGCAAAAGTCCGGGTACCTTTTTTCCAGGACATCCACTATCCGCAGCCCGTGCGTGTTATGATCGAAGCCACCGTGATCTTTCATCAGCTCCGCCAGCGTCCACTCGCCGGAGTGGCCGAAGGGGGTGTGGCCGAGGTCATGCGCCAGCGCGATCGCCTCGACGAGGTCCTCGTTAAGGCGCAGCGCCCTGGCGAGCGTCCTGGAGATCTGTGCGACCTCAAGCGTATGGGTGAGCCTGGTCCGGTAATAATCGCCCTCGTGATTGACAAATACCTGGGTCTTGTATTCGAGCCTGCGGAATGCGGTAGAATAGATGATCCTGTCCTTGTCCCTCTGGTAGACAGTCCGGTAGGGATGCTCCGCCTCGTCATGGCATCGCCCCCCCGTCTCGGCGCTCTTCATCGCGTAAGGAGCAAGCCACTCATATTCCCGCTTTTCGATCTCTTCTCGAGTACGGATCTGACTGTTCACTGTTCACCTCACATAATATAATAGCACAAACCCCGCAAAACCCACAGCAAAAATCAAACCCGTATCCCAGTTGATCCTGCGCGTGGTATCGCGTTTAAAGAACAGTGCCAGAACAGTGAAAGCGCAAAGCAGAACGGCTACCGCCGTGGCTATTATCTGGCCTGGTGTCAACATGCCGAGTATCGGCCCCTCGCACAGGCCGTCAAGAAGAGGCACGATGAAAACGTCAAACAGGTTGCTGCCAAGGATGTTCCCGACCGCCATATCTATGGATCCCGCGCGCAGGGCCGCGAACGAGACGATCATCTCCGGAAATGACGTTGACAGGCCGAGGAAAAGCGTGCCTACAAAGGTCTGGGACATATGCGTCGCCTCTACGATCTTTCCCCCGACCCTCGCGAGCCACATGCCCAGCAGCATGACGATGAGGAGTAGAAAGATAAACTTTGACCAGATCTTAAGGAAGGATTCCTCCGTCCGGTATATTTCGGCACGCTCCCTTGTGTTTATCCGTCGCACCACTTCCAGGCATCCGATGTACATGCAGGCGATCAGGATACTTTCCACCCCCATCCCCTTGAACAAAGGTATGGAAAGGCCCGCGCTCCGCAAAACCGCGGAAGCCAGGACCACAAAAAGAAGAACCAGCGCAAAGACCCCGGTTAAACGGTTTATGCGTGAGACCTTGAGCAGGATCCTTCCTTTACCCTCGTAATAGTCCAGCCACACCAGTATCATGAGATTTACGATTATCGAACCGACGATATCGCCGTAACCGAGCCCGATCCTGTCCAGAAAAAATACCGCCGTGGAACCCGTCGCTATTTCCGGAAAAGAAGTGCCAAGGGCAAGGAAGAACATGCCGATCAGCCCCTCTTCAAGGTGAGTCCTCCGGGACAGTATCACCCCCTCCTTGCAGAGCTGGTAGGCGAAAAATATCATGAGTGAGGAACATGCTATGAATTCAAGCCAGACCATGGGGCGGCTCCAGATTATCTATATCTCTACGATCTCCGCACGCACGTCGCCGCCTTCGATCTCGATGATGCCGAAAGTGCAGCTTTCGGCGCGCACGTCGTTGGTCGCGGTGCCGGGGTTAAAGAAAAGGATGCCGTCTATTTTTTCGTTGAAAGGAGCGTGCGAATGGCCAAAGATGATGATATCGGGTTTTGTCCTGAAAGCCTTTCTTACCGTCTGGCGGACCTTGACGCCCGGTCCTTTGCCGTGGACGACACCGATCTTTTTACCGGCGACTTTCAAAGGGCATTTTTCTGGAAAACGCTCCCGTAACTCGGAGCTGTCCATGTTGCCGGTAACGACCTTTGTTTCCGCCAGCTTTTCGAGTTCCTTGATGACATCCATCTCCACCACGTCGCCGGCATGGATTATCAGGTCGCAGTCCTTGAAATAGTCATATACCTTCCGGGGAAGGCTCTTTGCGAAAATGGGAATATGTGTGTCCGCGATAACGCCTATTCTCATAATACCAGCTCGAACTTCCCGAACAGGCGGAGGACGCCGTTAAGCTGCCGGATGTCCCACACCCATATGTTCTGCTCTTTTGCCAGAAGAAAAGCGTTCTGGTCTATGCCCATGAGAGGAATGAATATCTTCCTCGCGACCTTCACGCTCTCGCGGGCCGCCTTGATGTCCCAGAGCCTGCAGATATCATTCTCTCCGGCCATGTCGGCCCGCTTGACGTGGCATATCCACTTCTGCTTTCCGACCCTGCCCGTGACCTCAAAAACGTTTTCGGAGAGCCCGCGGTTTTCCACTGAGTCGAATCGCGGCATCTTCCGGCAGTTCTTATCCACGCGTACCTTTTCGTTCCCGAAGCTTCTGAAAAGATCACATATCACTTCTTCCAGGGACCTGGAGTCGAACTCACAGTAAGCGGCGTAGTCCTCCTCCATGTGGCGCTTGAACTCCAGGTACTTCATACCCATGTCGTCGATCATCGACCGGGTCTTTAACCCGTATACGTATTTCAGCCAGTACTCGAAAAGCTTATCGGAGATCTTGTAAAATACTCCGCTGTTGTAGACGATATCCATGTCCTGAAGCTTTTGCAGCCTGCGCCCCAGGTCCTTGTCGGCCTTGCCGAGATCGTCGTGCAGGGCCTTGACCGTGCTGTTGCCCAGCGCAAGAGAGACAAGAAGCGGAATGAACTTCTCCCTTGATCTCTTCTCCAGAAAGAAATTGACGTTGTTGGTGAAATACTGGTTAAGCACCCCGCTCGATCCGTACAGGATTTCCGCGAAAGTATCCAGGAGACATTCACGGAGATCGCAGCCCTCGCCCTTTTGCCTTACCATCTCTGAAAACCGGTCAGCCAGGACCTCAAGGTAAAAAGGGCTCCCCTGCGAGACCTGTATGAGATAGCTCTGGATGCTTTCGCAGCGGGCGGCGCCGGTGACCCTGTCGGAAATGAACGAACGGGCCGTCAGGTTATCGAACCCGTTTACATCGATGACCTCGAAGTTGCCGAACAGCAGCGACAGCTTCGAGGAGAGTATTTCTTTCAGCATGGTCTTCTGGGAGCTCGAGACGATGTACATCGTGTTCTTCTGTACCATTATGAACTTGCCGAAGGTCTGGAAGGCTTTCTTCAGGCGAAAATTGGAAAGGTTATGAAACTCGTCGAGGATGACTATGCAGCTCTTGCCTGTCTCTTCCTTGAACGCGGAAGTGAGGGAAAGAAGCTTTTCGTAAGCGGCATTTTCTTTTTTCCGGGCGAGAGTTTCGCAGACGTCATCGATACAGCGCACGGTCCCGGGGATCATCGGGCGGCATCCCTTCTTCAGCTCTTCAAAATCGCCCGCCGCCGGCTGCCCCGTGGATATCAGGTACCTGTAAAGGATCGTGGCCATGAACCTCGTGCAGAAGACGCTGAAATCCTCCCCGCCCACTTCGATGTACACGGGGATGACCCCGGGATCGGTTATGCTCTTCAGGAAATGTCTGAGGATGGAGGATTTACCCGCGAGCATCGGGCCCGTGAGAGCCAGGTTCTGCCTGTACCCTCCTTTTAAAGCCATGACCCTCTTCTGCAGGGTCGCCAACACATCGTCCCTGCCAAAAAATTTTTTCCCGAAGACCGGTTCTATGAACATGGCTTGAATCAGTTATCAGTTATCAGTAATCAGTTATCAGTTATCAGTTACCAGTTATCAGTTACCACTTATCAGTAGCCAGTAACCAGTTGGCGTAATTATGATTTTGTCCCACGCTGAGCAACTGATAACTGATAACTGTTCACTGATAACTGATTTTCGCCAGGTTGATTTCGCGGAGTAGAGTGGAGCGAGCGAGGGGAATCGAACCCCCGTCGCCAGCTTGGGAAGCTGGAGTTCTACCATTGAACCACGCTCGCCCTGCCCCGAACCCACCGTGGTTCAGGGCCCGTCCCGTACCCAACGCGGTTCAGGGCCTGCCCCGAACCCAACGTGGTTCGGGGGTCAGAACTTCGTAAGCTTCTCAAAGTGTTCGTATCTGTTCTTTATGTCTTCAGGGGTTATTTTTAAAAGCCCCTCTATGCTGAACTTTTCGACCGCGAATGACGCCAGTATACTACCATAGACCAAAGATCTTCTCAAGCTCTTATCCGTGATCCTTGACCTTTTTGAAAGATACCCGATCATGCCTCCCGCGAACGTATCCCCCGCTCCCGTCGGGTCCGCTATCGTCTCCAGCAAATAAGCCGGCACGATGAAGCGCAATCCTCTTGAATAGAAGAGCGCGCCATGCTCCCCTTTCTTGATGACTATCATCCTGGCGCCCTTGTCGGATATATATCTGGCCGCCTCCAGAAGGTTCCTCTGGCCGGACAGCTGGCGGGCTTCGGCGTCGTTCAGCAGGAACAGGTCCACTTTCTTGAGAAGCTTCAGCAAGGCCTTCTTCTTGTTCTCGATCCAGAGGTTCATGGTATCGCAGGCAACCAGGCCGCTGGGCTTTATCCTCTCGAAGATCCAGTCCTGAAGCTCCGGGTCGATATTGGCCAGGAGAAGGTTGCCTTTTGAGTTCATGTTCCGCGGAATGGCCGGCCTGAATCCGGTAAATACGTTCAGGTGGGTGCTGATCGTTTCCGCGTAACTGAGGTCATAGTGATACCGCGCTTTCCACCTGAAGGTCTTACCCTTCTTCCGCTCAAGGGCCGAGGTGCCAATGCCGCGCTTGCTGAACATCTTAAAATATTTTTCGGGAAAATCCGTCCCGACTACGCTTATGAGATTCACCGGAGAGAAAAAGGACGCACTCACGGACCCGTACGAGGCGGACCCCCCGAGGACCTCTTCCCTTTTCCCAAAAGGCGTCTCCACACTATCCAGCGCGATAGACCCGATAACGGTCAATGCCATACCTACTCCTTACTCCCTACTCCGAACTACGAACCGGATACTGGGACAAAAGGGGCAGGCACAGGGGCCTGCCCCTACATACGTTTAGGCCGCTCCGAACTACGAACTACCAACTACGAACTCTTAAGGCACTCCTCCATTATCTTAATGGAACAGTACTCCGAGCACATGGTGCAGACATCCTCTTCCCTGGGACGGGAGCCTTTCCTGATCTTCGCGGGGATATCCGGGTCGAGCGACAGCTTGAACTGTTTTTTCCAATCCCTTTTCGCACGCGCTTTTGATATCTCCCTGTCGCGCCTGATGGCCGATGGGATATTTTTCGCGATATCCGCCGCGTGCGCGGCTATTTTTGATGCTACCACGCCCTGCCGCACGTCCTCGATATCCGGCAGCCGGAGATGTTCCGCGGGAGTGACATAGCATAAGAAATCCGCGCCGTGCCAGGCCGCGAGCGCGCCCCCGATCGCCCCGACTATATGGTCATAGCCCGGCGCCGCGTCCGTGACAAGCGGACCCAGGACATAAAAGGGAGCGCCGTGGCATAGGGACTTCTGCAGCGTCATGTTAGCTTCGATCTGGTCAAGGGGGACGTGTCCGGGCCCCTCGATTATCACCTGGACGCCCCGGGCAACGGCCTTTTGTTGAAGATCACCAAGGACAAGCAGCTCCCTTATCTGAAAGTGGTCGGTGGCGTCCGAAATGGATCCCGGCCTCAAACTGTCACCCAGGCTCAGCACCACATTATATTTTTTAGCGATATCCAGAATATCGTCAAATCGAGAGAAAAAGGGGTTCTCGCGGCGATTGGCAAGCATCCATGAAGCCAGAAGCGCGCCGCCGCGGCTCACAATGTTCATGGTCCTGCTGCCTTCGGACAGCTTATACACGATTTCCTGCGTGATGCCGCAATGTATGGTGAAAAAATCCACCCCCTCCTCGGCCTGTTTCCGGATCACCGAGACGAAATCGTCTTCTTTCATGGAGATGAATTTTTTCTTCCCAACGCTGGCCAGCTCGTAAGCCGGGACTGTCCCGAGAGGGACCGGGCACGAAGAAAGTATCTTTTTGCGCATCTTCCCGAGAAGGGGGCCGGTTGACAGGTCCATCAGGGCATCGGCCCCTGCCGCTACGGCGGCATCCATTTTTTTCATCTCGCGGTCAATGCTGGAATATCCCGGGGATAACCCGAAGTTCGCGTTGATCTTGGTGGTCATGCCCTTTCCCACGGCGAAAGGCCTGGCGATCTTGCGCTTCATGTTTTCCGGCACGGCGATCAGCCCGGAGCGAACACCTTCTCTTATGTCCTCTACGTCCGCGCACTCTATTTTCGCGATCTTCTTCAGAAGCACTTCCCGGATCTTTATCATCCTGCCCTCTCCGTCATTATCCTTCTCAGTTCTTCGATCCTTTTCCGGGTGTCTTTCCCGGTTATCCCATATCGCGCGAACGCGACGGTCCTGATACCTCTAGCGGCGAGTTCCGCCGCGTTGCCGGTGTTTATCCCGCCTATGGCGACCAGTGGAAACCGCTCGTTCCCGCAAAGTTCCCGCAGACGGGAACGGGAGACCGGTTTTAGGTCCGGCTTCAAAGGCGTGCTGAAGACGGGTCCGATAGCGACGTAGTCCACGTCTCTTTCGTCTATAAACTCGAGGTCCCGGCGGCCCCTTATCGTACGGCCGATTATCGCTTCAGCTCCGAGCATCTCTCTCGCGACCGAAGCGGGGATATCGCATTTTCCAAGGTGCACCCCGTCGGCCCCGAGCGAGAGCGCCATCTCGGGCCTGTCGTTTATTATCAGCGGAACGTTTTTCTCCCTTGCCGCCTCTGCCATTTCTTCCGCCGCCCGGTAAACCGGAAGCTCCGTGATATCCTTAAAGCGAAGTTGCACGACGTCCACCGGGCTTTCGAGCAGCTCGGCGAACTTCCTCAACATCTGCCGCCTGTCCGGAAACAGGCCGTCATCCAGAATCGCGTATACTTTCCAGCTCCTTAACAGCCGTTTTTTCGATGTCATAAAGCTTGAAACGGAACTTTTTAAATTTCTGCGACAGCTCCTGCTCGAACAGCTTCAACACTTCTTCCAGTACCCGCAGCGATTCCTTCCCCCGCTGTGTATTCGCGAGAAAAAGATCCACCAGGTTGTCGCGGTTTTTCTCGGACTTGGTGGACGGGATGCCCACATCGTTCAGGTTCCTGGAAGAGACAAGCTCTTCAAGGTGTTCATTCCGCAGGTCTTTTATCGAGTTGAACACTTCGTGGCGCAGATCCTTCAACTTGCGCGTCAAACGCTCGTTATCGGAAGCAAACCTGCTAATATCCTCGCAAACGCGTATCCCCTCCATCACCCGGTTAAGGTTCGCGTCTATTATTCTGTATACTCCTTTGTCCATAGTTAGTCCTCGATGTTAGTTCATAGTTCGTTGTTCGTAGTTCGTAGCCCTTCGCTTGTCATCCTGAGCGAAGCGAAGGATCTCTCCCACTCCGCTCCCCCACGCACTACGAACAACGAACTACGAACTACGAACTACGAACTTCTCTTCATGCGTTCTATCACATCCGTCGTCGAATGCCCCTCGAGATACGGAATGATCCTTACCTTTCCCCCGTGGGCCTTGACGTGGGCGGCTCCGGCTATTTCGTTTTCTTTCCAGTCCCCGCCCTTGAAAAGTATGTCGGGGGTGAGGAGCCTTATCAGATCTTCGGGGGTATCTTCCTCAAAGAGGGCCAGGAAGTCGACGCACTCAAGTGCCGACAGGACCTCGAGCCTGACTTCCTGGGAGTTAACGGGACGGCCCGCCCCTTTAAGCCGCCTCACCGAAGCGTCGCTGTTCACTCCTATTACGAGGAGGTCGCACTCCCTCTTTGCCGCGCTTAAATATCTCACGTGTCCGAGGTGCAGGATATCAAAGCAACCGTTCGTGAATCCTACTATCTTCCCCGAAACCTTTTCCTTTTTGACCGTATCTGCCAGCTCCGCTTGTGTCATTATTTTCTCCGTCATCATCCCGCGAAAGCGTCTTCGACTATCTTGCACATGATATGGATCACGGTTACGTGGACTTCCTGGATACGGGCGGTGTTTTGCACCGGTACCACGACGGGGATATCCGACATCTCCGCCAGTTTTCCACCGTCTCTCCCCGTCAGGGCAACGACCGTGACATTTTTTTCGCGCGCGGCCCTGACGGCTTCGAGCACGTTTGGCGAATTGCCGCTCGTGGATATGGCAATAACCACGTCCTCCGGGCGTGCCATCGCCTCCACTTGCCGGCTGAAGACCCTGCTGAAATCATAATCGTTGGCACCCGCCGTCAAGACGGAGGTGTCCGTGGTCAGGGCGACGCACGGAAGGCCTTTCCTCTCTTTCTCGAACCTTACCACCAGCTCGGCCGCCAGGTGCTGGCTGTCCGCGGCACTGCCGCCGTTCCCGAACACGATGGCCTTGCCGCCCCGGCGGTAACACTCAACCAGCGCCGCCGCCGCGTCCGCGACCGCCGCCAGATTACCGTCATCGGCAAGAAACCGGCTCTTGGCATCGAG
>JAUWWB010000046.1 GCA_030617085.1 Candidatus Omnitrophota bacterium | reverse complement strand
CTGGATTACGAACCCTGGACCATCGACGCCGTGTACGCCAAGATAAGCGAACATGCGAGGAGAGCGGACGATGACGTGAACCTCTACGGTGTGAACGTCGGCTACGTGTTTGATGAGTACAACGCCGAAGCCGAAGGTTACTGGTGGGCCAAGCAGGAGAGGTGCGTTGGGGCCGCAGCAGTTGCCAATACCCAGCCGGCCAGCATAAACGGCCATTGCGATAACTCCGTCAACCTCTTCGGCGTCCGCGGAAGCATGGACCCGATCGAGGACTGGACGATCGCCTTGGAAGGGGCGTACCAGTTCGGCAAATATCTTGGAATAAACGCCCAGCAGAGCGAGCGCGACAGAACCGCCTGGGCGCTGGACGCGATGATCGAGTGCCGTTACTGGCAGGAGCAGTTCGACTGGAAACCGGTTCTCGGCGTCGAGTATATCTTTTACTCGGGCGAGAAGGACATGGGTGACATCGTTGCTTCCACCACCGGAGACTATGAGGGCTGGGACCCGATGTTCAGAGGCAAGTTCGACACCGCGATAAGGGAGTTCCAGAACGTGTATTACCGCACCGCCATGGGTAGCTGCCCGGCCAACACCAACCAGCACCAGCTGCTGGTCAGGGGCTGCGTGGAGCCGACCGATGAGATCAAGTGCGACGTTACTTACGGGAACTTCTGGCTCGCCGAGGATTACAGTTCCAGCAACGGCGATAAATACGTCGGCAGCGAGCTTGATCTTAACGTGAACTGGGACTACACCGAGGACGTGTCGTTCGGCCTTCTTTCCGCGTGGTTCTTGCCCGGAAATCATTTCGATGATGCCCTGGACGACATCGCCACCGACATCGTCGGCACGGTGAAGCTCAGCTTCTAAGCTTGTTCTACTCGTGAACACAAAAAACCCCGATCCGCTCCGGCGGACCGGGGTTTTTTGTCGTGGATGGGGTTCAGTTCGGAGTTCGTAGTTCGGAGTTCGGAGTGAGCGGGGCGATACGGGTTCGCCCGCCTCTGGCGGGCTCCTACGACGGTGCCGTAGGAGGCGAAATGTATCCGCAGGCTTTAGCCTGCGCCGATCGGCGCGCCCGCACGTATCTATTGACTTTTAACATATAAACTATAAAATATAATATTATAACTTATTATTTTGCCGTTGATCAAAAAAGTGGGGAGGAGAGATGGAAGAGGAAAAGAAAGCACCCGTCGGTCCGTCCGGTCCGGGAGAGAACCTGTACGCCGTGTTGTCGTATCTCTGGGTATTTTGCCTTATCCCGGTCCTGATGAGGTCGAAAAGCGATTTCGTGAGGTTTCATGCCCGGCAGGGCCTGATGCTTTTTATCATCGAAGTAGGTATAGGGATAATCGGTATAATACCGGTCCTCGGGCCGCTTGTCATACTGCTCGGGGTGCTTGTCTGCGGGTTGCTTTCCCTTACGGGCATCGTTCAGGTGCTGATGGGGAACAAGTGGAAGATGCCCATTATCGGAGATTGGTCTGAAAAACTGAACGTCTAACAGAGGAAATTCGCGTGAAGTGGGCGGTGAGAATTCTTAGTATTGTCTTCGTGTCGGTTGCCGTCATTATAACAGCTTACCGGATATATGATTTTCTGCGCGTAAAGCTCCCCGCGGTCGAAAAGCGCGAACTGGTAAGGCATTTCTCGTTCTCGTCTCCCGGGGATCTTGACGAGTGGGAGGAGAGGGTGCTGACGCGCAACAGGACCGGTTACGGTGTGACAGTCCTCGACGGAAAGGACTGCGTAAAGGCCGTAAGCGAGGATTCCGCTTCGGCGCTTTTTTACAGGCAGCCCCTTTCCATCGACAGGGCCCCTTTCGTCAGCTGGGACTGGAAGGCCGAAAAGTTCCCTTCCCTGAAGCGTGAAGAGACCCTGGAAGAGAAGGAAGAGTTCGATTTTGTCGCTCAGATGTACGTTATCTTCGATTCCAGGTTTTTTCTCAACGCCAAAGCCATACAATACGTCTGGACGCGGGACCTTCCCGTCGGCACCGTTACGAGCAGCCCTTACACGGAAAACGTCAAGCTGATGGTCCTGGAATCGGGCGGATCGGACGAGTGGAAGCACGAGCAGCGCGACATTAGAGAGGATTTCCGTCATCTTTTCGGGAAGGAGCCGGAAAAAGACGTCGCCGTGGTATCGTTCATGACCGATTCCGACAGCACCGGCACCGTCGCCTCGGCCTATTACGGCGATATCACGATCGGGTATCTGAAAACGATACCGGGCGCCCGGAGCGGGGGCGAAAAAGACAGCGAGTCGAAGTAACAACGGATAACGAAAGGAGCGGCTATCAGATACTTAAACAGAACATTACAGAGGCGCTATCTGTTCGTAATTATCCTTTCGATGGTGATCCCCACGGTGTTTGTAGGCGGGTGTCTCTATTACCTGATCCTTAACGTTATGGCGGAACGGCTTGTTTTCCCGGACGTTATCGCGAGGGACCTTCTTCCGGTCATCGAGAGGATAAACTTTATCCTTCTCACGGGCCTGCCGGTCGTTTTCGTCGTGCTGCTCACGTGGGCCGTTATCCTGTCCTACAGGTTCGTCGCGCCGCTGGAGCGTCTCGAAGAGGATATACAGAGGATCGATGAGGGAGATTACAGCGTGCGGCTTCAGATCAATAAGGACCATGACCTGAGCCCGATAGCGGATGTGATAAACGACCTCGTCGATAAGCTTGAGAAAGGCAGGAGCCAGGGATAAATGGGAATACATAAGACGGCTATAATCGACAGTTCCGCGGAGATAGACCCATCAGCCGACATCGGTCCCGGGGTGATAGTGGAACGAGGGGTGCGCGTCGCCTCCGGCGTCAGGGTGATGGCAAATGCCTACATATTCAAGGGAACCGAGATAGGGGAAGGGACGGTCATCCATACGGGAGCCGTCATCGGTAACGAGCCGCAGGACCACGCGTATAAAGGCGCGGAAACCTTCACGAGGATCGGCAGGAACAACGTCATCCGGGAATACGTCACTGTCCACCGCGGCACCCCGGAGGGCTCGGCGACCGTCATAGGCGATAACAACTTCCTGATGGTCCAGGCGCACGTCGGTCATAACTGCGTCATAGAGGATAACGTCATCATCGCCAACGGCGCTTTACTCGCGGGGTACGTGGAGGTCGAAGAGGGGGCCTTCGTATCCGGTAACGTGGTCTTTCACCAGTTCTGCCGCGTGGGGCGCTACGCGATGATAGGGGGCTTTAGCGGTGTGAACAAGGACGTCCCTCCTTACATGTTGGTAAGGGGACCGTCGGTGATAAGGGGGATCAACCTTGTGGGCCTAAGGCGCGCCGGCTTCAGCCGGGAGGCGATAAGGGAGATAAAAGAGGCGTACAAGATGCTGTTCCTCTCGGGCGCGACCACGGCCGAAGCCCTCGCCGGGATAAAAGATTCCCTGAAGTCGGATGAGGTCTCCAGGCTTGTCTCTTTCATAGAATCCTCCAAAAGAGGGATTTGCAAGGCAAGATTCAGCAAGGAGGAGTTCTTTTGATATAACGTTATGAAGTTTTAAACGCTTTTTAAATTTTGATTTGTCATTTTGCATTTTGATTTTTGATTTTTGATATTACAAAAAAAGGGGGGGAGCGATGAAAAAAATTGATTTTGATCAGATGGTGAAGAAATATCAGCCGGTGGTGAAGAAGACCGGGGAACAGCTGGCGAAAGTGGTGAAGACCGCCGAAAAGGATATTGTCAAGATGTACAAGATCGCGCAGGGTCACATGGAAATACAGATGAAGAACCTGCAGAAGGAGAAGCTTTACCATGAGCTCGGCAAGTACGTTGCCGGGAAGCTCGACAAGGGAGAGCTTGATATCTCCAGCCTGGAAAAATATAAAAAACGCCTTACAAAGATAGATTCCGAAGGCGAAAAGATAAAGAAGAAGTTATCGCACATCGGCAAGGCCGCCAAAAAGAAAAAGGGCGCGAAGAAAAAATAAACGAGGGGTCACGGCATGCTGGAGAAAGGCGAAAGCGGCGCCGGCGGGGAGGGCGCCCGCGCGGGATACTCTCCGGAAAGGTCAAAGAGGTATTCCGCGGTGAAGACACGAGTCTTCCTTGCGGATCTTGCCCTTACGGTCCTCGCGCTTGCGGCGTTCCAGCTTTTCCTGTCGCGTCCCGCTTCGAGCCTGGCCTTCAGCGTGCATTCCAACTTTTACGCCGCCTGCGGTGTCTTTTCCTGCGTATTCCTCGCTTTCATGTGCGCCGCGTCCTTCCCGCTTCACCTTTTCAGCTCCTTTTTCGTGGAGCGGCGTTTCGGGCTGTCGAAACAGAGCTTCGGGGGCTGGCTTGCCGACGAAGCCAAATCCACGATTATTTTCCTGGTCCTATCCGTAGGCTGTATCGAGGTGTTTTACCTGATCTTGCGGAATTTCCCGCTGGCGTGGTGGGCTGTTTGTGCGGGTGCGTGGATCTTTTTCACGATAGTGCTGACCCGGCTCCTGCCGGTGCTCGTCATACCGCTGTTTTTTAAATATCTTCCGATAGAAGACCGCCTCCTGCGGGAGACCCTGGGAGCGCTGGCGGATAAGGCGGGAGTGCGCCTGGTGGATGTCTGCCGGATCGACCTGAGCCGCAGGACCGCAAAGGCGAACGCCGCGCTGGTCGGCCTCGGCAAGACGCGCAAGGTCATTCTGGCCGATACGTTGACCGAAGAGTTCACCACGCCGGAAGTGACCTCGGTCGTCGCCCATGAGTTCGCCCACTTGAAATACATGCACACCTGGCAGCTCCTCGCGTTTTCGGCCGTCTTGACCGCGGCCGGTTTTTTTCTCCTTTCGCTTGTCGCGAAAAAGCTCGTGGTCCTGACGGGGGCCTCGGGACTTGCCGACTTTTATCTCCTTCCGGCATACGCGTTCCTCATGGCCGTATTCGGCATGGCCATGCTTCCGCTTCAGAACTTTTTTTCGCGGAAGCTTGAGCGACAGGCGGACAGGTACGCCCTGGATCTTACGGGCGAGCCGCGGGAGTTCATTTCGGCGATGAAGAAGCTGGCTTCGGTGAACCTCGCCGAAACGGTCCCCTCGCGCGTGAAAAAGATATTCCTGTACGACCACCCCCCGATAGAAGAAAGGATCCGCATGGCCGAGGGTTATCGGGAGAGGGGCACGGAATGACACCCGCCGCGAAGATCAAAAAAATATACGATCTACTCGAGGAGTATTTCGGAGACCTGGGGTGGTGGCCGGCTGAAACGGGGTTTGAGGTGATCGTCGGCGCTATATTGACGCAGAACACCTCTTGGGCGAATGTCGAGAAAGCGATAGCCGGGCTGAGAAAAAAAGGGCTCCTGCGCCCCGCTAAAATAGCCGGCATGGATACCGCGCGCCTTTCGCGTCTTATACGCTCGTCCGGGTACTACCGCATGAAAGCCCGGCGCCTGAAAGAGATCAGCCGTTTTGTAATGGCCGAGTGCGGGGGGAAGCTGTCCCGCTTAAAGTCCCGGGATACCGCAAAGCTCAGGGAAAAGCTCCTGGCGGTAAAAGGGGTCGGCCCGGAGACGGCCGATTCCATCCTGCTGTACGCGCTGGATAAGCCCGTATTCGTGGTGGACGCTTATACGAAGCGCATATTTTTCCGCCACGCCCTTACGTGTGAAAACGCTTCGTATGAAGAGGTCCAATCTCTCGCGCGCGGGTGCTTCCCCACGGATACGAAGGCCCTGAACCAGTTCCACGCGCTCCTGGTAGAGACTGCCAAGCGGTTTTGCGCAAAAAAAGCGCCGCTGTGCGACGAGTGCCCGCTGAGGGGGATCAAGTGAGGGGCCACGAAAAAAAGAGGTGAAGATGAAAGAGTTGGAAAGGATCAAAGAGGTCGCGATAGATGCGGCGCGGGAAGCCGGGACGTACGCGCTCAACCGCATGGGGAACTTGGTCGAGATATCGCACAAGGGCGGTTTTACCAACCTTGTCACGGATGTGGATAAAAAGTGCGAAAAGGGCATCATTGACAGGATAAAAAAGGAGTTTCCTTCCCATTCGATACTGGCGGAAGAAAGCGGGGAAGAAGTCACCGGAGGCCCCTTCAGGTGGATCGTCGATCCGCTTGACGGAACAACGAATTACGCCCATGCCTTCCCGGTTTTTTGCGTATCCATCGGAGTGGTCTCCGGCGGTTCGGTCAAGGTCGCCGTCGTATATGACCCGTCGCGGGATGAGCTGTTTACCGCGGAGGAAGGGAAGGGGGCGTTCCTGAATGGAAGGCCGATAAACGTCTCCGACATGGAAAAAGTCCGTGACTCCCTCCTCGCCACGGGGTTTGCCTATAACATCGAAGGGAAGCTCGCCAACATTAAGTATTTTAAGGTAATGATGGAAAAAGCGCAGGCGGTAAGGCGCCCCGGCTCGGCGGCGCTCGACCTGTGTTACGTCGCGTGCGGAAGGTTCGACGGCTTCTGGGAATTCGACCTCAACCCGTGGGACACCGCCGCGGGCCAGCTCATCGTCAAAGAGGCCGGCGGAACCGTGGCGCTGCTAAACGGAAAGCCCTTCGACATCCACGAAAAAGAGATCGTAGCGACAAACGGAAAAATACACAAAGAGATGCTGACTTTGCTCGGAAGTTAAGGCGGTGGGGTGAGCTGACCTTGGCTAACGCGGACAAAGGAGGGGCGGAAATGCGATCCGGACGGGAAAAGGTTTTCGGTGGGCGTCTGCTTAATGTCTTCAAGGGCACGAAGACCCTTCCGGACGGGCGGGAGGCGTATTTTGAGGAGATCGAGCATCCCGGGGCGGCGCTTGTCATCCCTTTTATAAAGGGCAGGATAGTCTTCATCCGGCAGTTCAGGGCCGTGATAGGAAAATATATATGGGAATTGCCGGCCGGCACGCTCGAGGCCGGGGAGACGCCTTACGCGTGCGCGAAAAGGGAAGTGGCGGAAGAGACCGGATACGGCGTAAAAGGCCTCAAGAGGATAGGCCTCATATACACGACGCCCGGCTTCTGCAACGAGAAAATATACATATTTAAAGCCGAATGCGAAGGCATGAAAAAAGCGCAAAGGGAAGAAGACGAACTGATAAGGGTCAAACTGCTAAGCAAATCCGAGATCCGCAAATTGTTCAAAAACGGAAAAATAACCGATTCCAAAACCATCGCCGCACTGAGCTTCGCGGGCATATTATGATATCCGCGACCATCCGCGTTAGATCCACGTTAATCTGCATTTAGAATAACCCAACGAACCGTTCATGGAGCGACACGAACAGCGCGCCGAAGACGAGTGATACTATGCCCATCAGCTTTATCAGGATGTTCATGGTCGGTCCCGCGGTGTCCTTGAAGGGGTCCCCGACTGTGTCGCCGACGACGGCGGCCTGATGCGTTGCCGTTCCCTTGCCGCCGAGGTTTCCCTCTTCGATCCATTTTTTCGCGTTATCCCAGGCGCCGCCGCCGTTCGCCATCATTATGCCGAGGAGCACCCCGCATACGGTAGCGCCTGCCAGAAAGCCGCCGAGGGCTTCCACGCCGAGGATGATGCCCACGAGGAAGGGGCTTACGATCGCCACGACGCCGGGAAGTATCATCTCTTTGAGGGCGCTTTTCGTGGCGATATCTATGCATCTCTGGGTGTCCGGTTTAGCCGTTCCTTCCATGAGCCCCGTGATCTCCCGGAACTGGCGGCGGATCTCCAGGACAAGTTTGTTCGCGGCCCTGCCGACGGCTTTCAAGGTCATGGAAGCGACAGAAAAGGGTATAAGGGCGCCGATAAAGAGGCCCGCCACCGGCAGGGGCTTTATCAGGTCGATCGCTTTGAGCCCCGTGACCTTCTGGAACGCGGCGAAAAGGGATCGACCTGATAAAGCCCCTGCCGGTGGCGGGCCTCGTTATCGGCGCCCTTATACCCTTTTCTGTCGCTTCCATGACCTTGAAAGCCGTCGGCAGGGCCGCGAACAAACTTG
>JAUWWB010000123.1 GCA_030617085.1 Candidatus Omnitrophota bacterium | reverse complement strand
CTCAGCTTGTATTGCGGCCAGAACCTTGAGAAATGGAGCGGGACGTCCGGGCCGAGGTTGGCCTTGATCCACCGGGCCATCCGCCTGATGTCGCCGGTGTTATCGTTAAGGGTGGGGACTATCAGGTTGGTTATCTCGACCCATACGCCTTCCTGTTTCATGACGGTAAGGGTCTGGAGGATATTGTCGAGCCGCTGCGCGCAGATCTCCCTGAGGTACTTGTCGTTAAAGGCCTTGAGGTCCACGTTCGCGGCGTCGATATGCCGGCACAACCTCTTCAAAGGTTCTCTGTTGATCTTCCCGCCGGTCACCATCACGTTAAGGATGCCGCTGTCTTTCGCGGCCTTGCCGGCTTCCAGCACGTATTCATAGAAAACGACCGGCTCGGTATACGTGTACGCGATGGAAGCGCAGCCGTTCGCCGAAGCGCTTGATACAAGGTTAGGGATACTTAACCTGCGGTTGGTCGTCTCCTCGGGAGGCCTCTGCGAAATGGTCCAGTTCTGGCAAAACTTGCAGCGCGAATTGCACCCGGCGGCGGCGATCGAGAAGGACCTCGTGCCCGGGAGCACGTGGAAGAGCGGTTTTTTTTCGATGGGGTCAACGTGCACCGCGCATATCAGCTCATACACGAGCGTGTAAAGCTTGCCTTTTACGGGCTCGCGGACGCGGCAAAAGCTCCTCTGCCCGTTGGACAGCGTGCAAAAATTGGGACACAGCAAGCACCTGACGGCGTCTTCCCCCATTTTCTCATAGAAGAGCGCCTCCCGCATGCCTCTCTTTTCCCCGATGGCGGCATAGGCCTCGTACCTCGACAACATGTCAAACAAATACAAAGACGCCCCCGCCCCAACCCCCGCGGCGAGACACTTCTTAAGAAAATTCCTCCGGGTCAGTTTCTTGCGCCAGATATTTCCGAGGTTTTCCAGGTTCATCACGACCTTGCCCCTTACAATATCAACAAAACTTTCGGGATCTGAACTAGAGATCCTTCGCTTCGCTCAGGATGACAAGTGATGCAAAACAGTGTAGTTCTGCCGAAAAGCGATTTCTTAAAGCAAAACGTTTAAAAGCGTCCCTACGGTGACTGCGGTGAATATCATGATGCATGCGGATTTTGCCATGTCGCGGAGGCCGAGTTCTCGGACCATGATGACGAAGGTGGCCACACACGGGAAATAGATCGTTAATATCGTACACGCTATGACGAGCTGCTTGGTCGTGAGCCCCAGCGGGCCCAGCATTCCGATGGCCACGTCTTTCCGCAAAAAGCCTATCAGCATGGCCCCTATGGTCTCTTTCGGCAGTCCCCACAGGCCGCTCAGAACCGGAGAAAAGGCCCCGGACAGGAATTCGACTATCCTCAGGCTGTAAAGGATATTGACGACAAGAACGCCCATGAGGACATACGGGATCGCTTCCCTTAGAAACCCGCATACCCTCATCCAGAGTTTTTTTAAGACGGCCATTGGCTGCGGGAGCCTGTAAGGCGGGATCTCCCACAGTATCTCGGGGCTCTTCCCCTTCATGACCCGGTTCATGATAAGCCCTTTCGTAATGAGGATCGCGAGAAGGATGCCGAATATCATGGCGACATAGCCGCCGCCCCTTTCACCCACAAGGCCGACGATCATCGCGATCTGCGCCATGCACGGGATGGCCACGGCCATGAGCGTCGCCGCGATGAACTTCTCCCTCCTGCTCTCCAGAAGGCGCAGGGCAAGCGCGCCAGGCACGTTGCAGCCAAGCCCGAGTATCATGGGGACGATGGCGTAGCCGTGAAGGCCCAGGCGGTGAAAAAGGTTGTCCACCTGCGTGGCGAGGCGCGGCAAGTACCCCAGGTCTTCAAGGAGCCCGAGAACGAGGTAAAAACTCAGGATGTAAGGCAAAACCGCCGCGATCGGCACGAAAAGCCCGGTCGTCAAAAGGCCGAAGGATTGCCCGAAATCTATGTTCCCCTCAATGAGCTTGCCGATCAGGATATCATGAACGAACCCCCCCGCGCCCAGCGCGGAGCTCAATCTTTCCATCAGCGGCAGCCAGAACCCGTCAAACAGCGGTTCGAAGACATGTCCTATAAGCCCTTCCGCTATAAAGCGTATGATCTGAAAAGACAAATAAACAACGAGGACGGCTATCGGCAGGCCAGTCGCGGGGCGCGTGCTCGCATCCTCGAACCGTTCCAGGATAGTGTGGTGATGGTGATGCAGCGTCTGGGCGGTATCGACGATCGTCCCGATCTCCTCCCACTTCTCGTCCCGCGTCAGAGGGGCGAAATCCCGCTTTTCCGCGCGCTCCAGGCGTTCCACCAGGTTCTTTATACCGAAACCGGTCAGCCCGCATGTCGGGATCACGGGGACTCCAAGCTCTTTTTCAAGCTTTTCCACGTCGATCTCTATGCCCTTGTGGCGCGTTTCGTCCCACATGTTAAGGGCAACCACCATAGGGATGCCCCTTTCCCTTAATTCCAGCGTAAGAAAAAGGTTCCTCTCCAGATTCGTCGCGTCGACGATGTTGATCACGATATCGCCCTTTTCCAGCATCTCGATGGCGACCCTGTCGGCCCTGCTGAGAGGCTCCAGGTTATAGACCCCGGGCACGTCCATGAGCATTCCCGTCTCGCCCTTGCCGAGATTCATGTAGCCCCGGCTGAAGTCGACCGTCGTGCCGGGATAGTTCGATATCGTGACCCTGGCGCCCGTTAGTCTGGAAAATATGGCGCTCTTGCCCACGTTGGGGTTGCCCATGAGCAATATCTTTTTTTCCCTCTGAGCCATCTCAGACACCGACCATGATCTTTTTCGCCATGCTGTGGCCGATGGCGATCTTCGTCTTATCGACCGTCACCGTCACGGGTCCCCTCCAGAAATGAGCGCTGGTCTTCGTGATCTTCTTCCCGGGCCTTATGCCCAGAGATTCCACCCGGCGGACGACGCCGTAGCCGCCGAGTATCTCCCTGACAACCCCGGTTTGTTCTGTTTCCATCTGCGTCAGATTCATCTCTTTCATCCCCGTCACCCCTGTCTTTTTAGGAACATAAACTATCTCCTGTCTATCCTCAGCTTTTCTATTTTGTCCTTATAGATCCCGCTGTCCGGAAAAAAGCGATACCTTGATCGACCTTCCCCAACCTGTCGCACAGGTAAAATCCGGGCTCGAAAAAAGAAGTCCATCAAAGCAGATCTGTAAGCCGGGTTCTGTAGGCAGGGAAACCTGCCCGGTGATCATCCATCTGGGGCCGGCATCGCTGCCGGCCTCTTGCGGCCTACCCGGAAGTCATGACGAGACTAGCTGTCTCGCCCCCGCACCACGATGGGTGCGGGGTTCCTCCCCTATTTGGCCTTGCTCCGCGTAGAGATTGCCGCGTTTCACCCTTCGCGCCTGCGTATAAACCGCAACGCGAAGACTCGTCTCTGTGGCTCTTATCCTCATCTCGCGATGGACGGGTATTACCCGCTACGCCGCTATGTGGAGCCCGGACTTTCCTCTCCCCGCCGCTGCCGGCGGAGAACGATCACCCGATCTGCTTCAATGAACTTAATGTCGCAAAGGGACAGCCGGCTATCAACCAGCCGTACTATAAGTAATTATAACAGAAAAAAAAGTAAAAAGAAAGGGAGTGATTCGCAGTGTAGGGAGGTCGCCCCGCCTCCCCCCTTGTGCGCTTTTAGACAAATGCTTTTAGGTTTATGGCTTTGTTTACGAGGGTGTCG
>JAUWWB010000145.1 GCA_030617085.1 Candidatus Omnitrophota bacterium | reverse complement strand
CCCTTACCGTCATGAAACAGGAAGGCGTATGGGTCGAGATAACCAACCTGATAGTCCCCACCCTTAACGACAACACCGACGACATCCGGCGGATGGCCCGGTGGATCAAGGCCAACCTCGGCCCGGACGTCCCGCTCCATTTCTCAAGGTTCTGGCCGCAATACAAGCTGAGGTCCCTTTATCCCACACCCGTCGAGACATTGAAGCGGGCCAGGGACATCGCCGTGGATGAGGGCCTGCATTACGTATATATAGGAAACGTCCCGGACGCCGAATTCCAGAGCACCGTGTGCCCGAAGTGCGGGAAAGTGGCCGTAAAGAGGATCGGGTACACGGTCCTCGAGAACAACGTGGCAGGCGGCGCGTGCAAGTTCTGCGGCTATAAGTTGCCGGGGATCTGGCGGAATAGTTCAGAGTTCGGAGTTCGGAGTTCGGAGTGAGTGGGGCGATGGGTCACCCCTCGACTTCGCTCGGGGCAGGCGGGACACGATAAAATGGGTTTCAAAAAGACCATACTGTTCTCAATGATACTTGCCGGGGCGACCGCGATGGCTTCGCAGATCGTCTTTTTGCGGGAGTTCCTGGTGGTGTTTTACGGGAACGAGATATCTATCGGGATCATCCTCGCCAGCTGGCTCGTGTGGGGGGCGTTCGGCAGCTGGTTCCTGGGGCGTTTTTCCGACCGTATTTACGCGAAGGTCCGGCTGTTCTCGATGTGCCAGCTTGCCCTGGCGGTCGTACTTCCCGGGGCGTTATTGTTTCTCAGGTCAAGCAAAGCTTTCATGGGGATAACGCCGGGAGAGATCATCGGCTATCTTCCGATGATGCTTTCGGCGTTCGTGGCGCTGAGCCTGCCCTGCGTCGTGATGGGCTTCATGTTCAGCCTCGCCTGCCGCGTTTACCGGGACCTTGCCGCCACTCCCGCGGAAAGCGTTGCCCGCGTCTATGTCGCCGAAGCGCTCGGCGCCCTGTCGGGCGGGCTTCTTGTCAGTTTTCTTCTTATCAGGTACATGTCCTCTCTCTACATATTATTTCTCCTTTCTTTTCTCAATGTTTCCGCGTCAGCCGCCCTCCAGCGGTACGGGGAAAAGTTCAGGGCAAAAAGGGCCGTCCTACGCGGCACGCTGGCCCTACTCGTCCTCGGAACGGTCGTGATACTCTCGGGCGGCGAGGGCGGCCTCAGGCAGTTTTCTCTCGGGCGGCTGTGGGCCGGTTTCGACGTCCTCGAGTCGAGGAACTCAGTTTACGGTAACATCACGGTCACCGAAAGGGGGCGGCAGCGGTCGTTCTACGAGAACGGCCTGCATCTCTATACGGTCCCCGACCGCCTTTCGGCCGAGGAGGCCGTTCATTTCGCCCTTCTGGAACACGAAGCCCCCGGGGACGTCCTTCTGATAGGCGGTGGTGTCGGCGGCCTGCTTGAGGAAATATTGAAGCATCCGGTCAGGAAGGTCGATTACGTTGAGCTTGACCCGCTGATCATAGACATGGCAAGAAAGCATCTCGGCGCGGAAGAGTCCGCCGCCCTTGACCGCCCGGAGGTGCGCGTCATCAATGAGGACGGCCGTTTCTTTGTCAAAAGGGCGCGCCGGAAGTACGACTGCGTCATAATAAGCCTCGGCGACCCTTACACGGCGCAGCTTAACAGATTTTATACGGTAGATTTTTTCAGGGAACTGCGGCGGATACTGAACGACAAGGCCGTAGTGTCATTCGCGCTCACGTCTTCCGAACATTACATAAGCGAGGAGCTGGGGGATTACCTCCGCTCGATATTCTTGAGCGCGCGCGAGGCCTTCCCGGAGGTCCTTATTATTCCGGGTGACACGGTGTATTTCCTGCTTTCGAACACCGCGGACGCGCTTACGCATGATACCGCGGTGCTGATGGAAAGGATGAGGGAAAGGGACATCGATGCCAGGTACGTCCGCGAGTACTATCTCTTTGATAAGCTTTCCGATGAAAGGGTAAAGTACGTTGCTGAGATAGTGGAGAAAAAAGTGGATATCCTCCCGAACACGGATTTCAGGCCTGTTTCCTATTATTACGCGACGGTGTTCTGGGGCACGCACTTCGATACGCCCGTTATCCGCCGCGCGTTGCGCGCGGTCACCGGGGAGAACATCTGGCTGGCGGCGGCTGCCTTTTGCGTTCTGGTCCTGCTTTTTTGCGCCTGGAGCGGAAAGAGGCGGAAAAAGAGGACGGTGCTCCTTGCGGTCATGACGACGGGGTTCGCGGAGATAAATTTCCAGATAGCGGCGCTCCTTTCGTTCCAGGTGATATACGGTTACGTGTTCTACAAGCTGGGGGTCATCATCACCTCTTTCATGGTGGGGCTTGCCCTGGGGGGATGGATAGCGGCCAAATACATGCTCCGCCTCAGGAACGACATGGCCGCTTTCACCTGGACCCAGCTAAGCATATGCCTTTACCCGCTCATCCTGCCCCCCGTCTTCCGCTGGCTTTCTGGGACGCCCTCGCAGGCTGCTTCATGGTGGGGGGCAAACGTCATTTTCCCGTTCCTTCCCGTCATCGCGGGCATAATAGGCGGAATACAGTTCCCGCTCGCCAACAAGATATGCATAGAGCACAGAAACCGCACCGGCCGCGTCGCCGGCCTCACCTACGGCCTGGACCTCCTCGGCGCCTGCGCCGGCTCCCTCCTCGCCGCCGCCTTCCTCGTCCCCATCCTCGGCATATTCCAGACCTGCCTCCTCGCGGCGCTCATCAACGTAACGGTACTGGCAGCGCTTTTGGTCAGCAGGGGAGGACGTGGCAGATAATTCGTAGTTCGCAGAATAATTTAGGGGCAGGCCCCTGTGCCTGCCCTTTACCCTGCGCAAACCCGCGCCCAACAAATCTATTGACACCGCCCACGAAAGTCGTGTATTATTTTCTCAACACACCATTTCACCACAAAGAGCGAGCGTAGCACAATGGTAGTGCAGAAGCCTTCCAAGCTTCTGATGTGGGTTCGATCCCCATCGCTCGCTCCAAAGTATCAATTGGGGTCAGCCCATGAAAATTGAAATGAATATGTGAGTT
>JAUWWB010000057.1 GCA_030617085.1 Candidatus Omnitrophota bacterium | reverse complement strand
CCAGCACCCCTTTGCAGGCACTGGAATCCAGCTTGACATCGATAAACTGTCTCAACGCCCTGCCTAAAGGCGTTTCCCCGGGACGCGCAAATTCGCCGCGGCCGAAGAACTCCGTGGTCAGCCCGATTATCTCATGGTGCTCAAGGTCGGTCCTCTCCAATGCCTCGTGAAGTATGTACTCGTCAAGCAGGCCTTCCTCAACACCGGATATCCTTTGCCACTTACGCAAGAACTCGACGAAATTTTCCGCCAGAGCGCTTTCCATTCCTACCAGGTATTTTTCCTTGCCGTCGACCAGTTCGGCTCTCGCGTTGAACCAGTTGAAGTTTGCCGTGGGATCAGCCAATGTCCGGATAACTTCTTCAATCTGCGTTTCGATCCGGTCACACGGAATCCCTTTATCGTTCAGCGCTCCCCGCAACGTTTGTTCAATTTTTTCCCTTCCCCTTCCTTTCAACAGTCTTCTGCCGCTATCGCTGACGGCATTCTTTGCCTTCGCTCCGACTTCCCCAGGCAGAAGATTTGATTCCTCCAGCCACTGCCTTTCTTCCTCCTTCGTCAGGCCGGCGGCAATGTTACCGGCGGACGGTATGACATTACAAGCGTAATCAAAACCGAATCCTGGATTTTTTGCTTTTGTCTTCCGGATTTCCTCCCAAAGCTTTCTGAGCTCTTTTTTCAACTCATCGTCGGTAAGCCCCGTTACGCGCTTCGTTTGCGACAAGGTTATATCTCTGGCAAAAATATGTGATAGCAGAAGGTTAACCTCGTTCTTGAACTCGTTGTCATTTCGCAGCTGCAGGATGATGTAGAGCCCCTTCTTCGCCATTTCTTCTGTGGCCAAGGAGGAACGCGATCCGGGGTCACTCTTGTATGCTTTTGCCATCTCATTAAGCATCTCCAAAATGAACACACGCTTATGGACAGCGCCACCCTTGTTAAGCATTTTGGCTATTTTCCCTATTTCAGAATCGGCGCGCTCACCGTTCTTCAGTTTGCTATAAGCATTCTCGATCAGCTTGCTCGTTTTTTGTTGGTTTTCCTCTCCCGTCGCCTTGTCGCCATTTTTAAGGATTTGTATCATATCTTCGGCTGTCCGGTTACCGATCGCCAGAAAGGCCTCGTTCCCGGCCCACTCGACGAGAGTAGAGAGGGACACCTCTGGAATTTTCACACGGGCGGTTTTCAGTATTTCCGCGCTAAGCGAAAGCGGAAGTTTAAGCGCTTCTTTGTCTTGCTCATCCCCCTTCGCTGAGCGGACCGATGCCATCAGGAGGAGAACATCCGGAATATCTTTATTTAAGAAAAGATTCCTTTGATCCCGTGCATGGGATTCCACCACCAAACTCGCAATTCCATCGTAAGCCATTTCTAAAGACTTTCTCAGAGCTCCTTTTCTATCGTAGGCCGCTTCTGAATTGGCCAAGGCAAGGTCAAGGTAAAGCGCGGCCAGTAGCGCCTTTAAGGTCCACACTGCAAAAATACTGCTTTTGTGCCGATGATAACCTCTATCAGCATAAAGCTTATAGATCTCTGTCGCCACTATCTCCATGCGGTGCGCGGTCCATTCAAAAACCTCAAATTTTCCTTGTTCCTTAAATTTTTCCCCAAGACGGCGAAACTCTGTGTTCAAAAATTTCCTTTCCTCCTCCGTCAGGATTCCCTGTATTTTTGGTAAAATGGGCTTCCACAGGTTCGAAAAATCCCACTCCGACAACGACACGCTACCAGGAGCAGCGGCGAAATCCCTGTTGACCAGGAGTCTCGCCTCTGGGGTCATGTCCCATATCGGCTTATCCAGCGGGAAAGCGTCTGCCAGGCTGACCGCTTGAGCAATCAGATCCTTTATCTTATTGATCCTGGCTTGATTCTCACTCCCGCGTAAAACCTTGCCCCACCGATCGTCTTCGTTCATATTCTTAATGAGGTCGTACAAATTACCCAGGCTTTTTTTCTTTTGCGACGTATCACATGGCATGAAATATTCTGAAAGTGATAACAGGTTTTTTACGACTTCTGTAGTTCTAAACATTTCTGTGTTCAGACCTCTCAAATAGCTGTTCAAAGGAACCACATCTTCGGCTTCCATAAGAACTATGTCCGACCTTCTCGATAGTATTTCAATTCCTTTGTAAAGCAGATAAAGAGATTCTGTTGCGGCTTTGGCCGTATCTTCACCGAAATACTCACGAGTCATGTCAATATCCGACCTATGTCTTATAATTTGTGTTATATCTGTACCCCCTACTGTTGGGTACAACACCATTTCTCTTAAAGTCAAACACCTTTTTAGATCAGGACGGAATGCAGTGTCACGGAATCCGTAAAAATTATTCTGCTCCGTTGGTTTGGTAGCAAAACATTTATTTGCTTTTTTAAGAATTTCCTCATCCGATAATTCATTGATTTCGGAAAATACTTTTATTTTCATCATATCATTGTCCGATTTTAAGAAGCTGGATATTAGTTTTTTCTCTTCCTCACGTTTATTTTCAGCAACTCTGTTATAAAAAATTTCCAACAAGGGATTATCGCTTATACTAATATTTGAGGATTGTTGGGCCTCTCCCTTTTTGGCCATCCGCAGCCACCTGCCAAACTCCTCGCCGAGTTTCTCTGCCAGAATATGGTCGCACCCGTTGGCCGCAGAGAAGTCATGCATGATGAACTCTCCCAATTTTATGGGATCGTCTTTCAGGGCATAATTAAGGCGAATACCGTGTCCGCCGGGGTGGACCTTAATGCCAAGGTCTTTATGTTCGAAGAACCTGACCAGGTCTTCATCCCAATTGTTCTTCCCCTTCAACATGTCCACCCTGCGAAGCATCTCTTCGCCGGCGCCCTTCGAACTTAAGAAATCTTTCATGTCGCGCAGGATCCCGTCCAGTTGCTTTTCATCTATATCATGAAAGGTGGCTTTTTCCAGCTTCGCGTCTATCTGCGTCTGGTGGATGTCATCCAGGAGGGACCCTATGCCCCTCCGTTCTTTTTGCCCGTCTTTCAGATGAAAGATCACGTCTGCGTCCTCCACGGTGACATCTTCCATGATCTTTCCTCTTACTATCTGCTCCACGAGCCACGCTTCCACCATGAACGCCTTGAGGCCGCTTTTGCCGAACTCGGCCAGGGCCATTATCCTGTTCAGAATGGAGGGCACCTGCATCATGCAGACCTTCGCTATGGCGGAGCTCAGCATGCGCCGGAGGTCTGTGGTCCGGCCGGCGAGAAGGTCGAAATACGGGCTTTCGTAGCCCTTCCCGTTGGTGAACTTCGGCATTATAGATACGTACGATATGCCTTCCTTTTTGAAAAGCCCGCACAGGCTCTCTGTATGGAACCCGCCCGTCATCAGCATGGCGCTCTCGGTCTCTCCCGGGGCGGGGCCGAAACGCATGTTCTTGAGAAATACCTCGTCCCTGGTGAAAGAATATTCGAAAAACTTCTCGATACGTTCGCGGCACTCATCCAGCCTGCCGATATCTTTTGTCGGGCGGGCGTCTATCCTGTACTTCGGAGCTTCCCTTTCGATAAACCGCGTGAAATTGTCCACAGCGAACGAATCCCTGTTCTCGAGATAATAGCGGTAATCTGTCCTGGTAAGCGATATGGCGAAGATGTTCTTCATGAGGGCGAGGTTCCGGGAAAGAGCGTTAAGGCGCCGCTGGGTGTCATTACTGTATAACGGCTCCTTTATCGCCGCCTCGAGCGCGTCCATCTCTTCCATGACCGCCGAGCGGTCCACCGACTCGTAAACGGTAACATACTCTATGTAGCTTGTAAGCGCCGGGAAGCGGCCGATATTTATCATCATCGACCTTGCCTTCTTCAGGAGATAATCATAGAAGCCCTTCCTCGATATCCGCTTCGTCTTGAAGGCGACGCTTTTTGAGACAAGCCCCCTCACCTCGTTTTTCGACAGGCCCTTCTTGAGCTCGTCCACGAGTATGTTCCTCTGGATGTTGGCCTTCTTGAAGTCTATTCCCTCCTCCCGCTTCATCGCCCGGGCCAGGAGGTGCAGGTTCTCGAACCGCTTCACCCCTATGCCGGCGGAGGCGGCCCTGGCGATCAAAAACTCTAGGTATTCGCGAAAAGGCTTGTTCCCGGCCTTGTAAGCGCTGTACGCCATGTCAAGCTTCAAAAGCTCCGGCGTGTAGATGTGGCGCTTGAGGTTGTTCATTATATAGGTAAGTTCCTTCAGGTATTTGTCCACTTCTTCTTTGTAGGCGAGGGAATCGCGGTAGATCTTGAGGTTGGCCAGATACAGGTCCTTGTCCTCGACGCCCCACAGCATGACCTTCTCGGGGTTGTTTATCGCGTAGAACTCGGCGCCGTTTATCTCGCCCTTTTTCACGAAGTGGTCAGCGACTTCCCTGCGGATGGCCTGCCCCGATATGGAAGTGAACACGTCGAGGTCGTAATCGCCGACGCCCCCTTCGAGGTTCACCAGGCGTATGCCGTATTCGCCGGTCAGGTAATCGATGATATCGGAGATCTTGTGCTGGGCGTAGAAGTTACAGTGGGCGTCCTGCAGGTGGACCACGAATTTGTCCGATGTGCCCTTGAAGGCGTGCTTCACCTCGCCGAGGTGGGCCGGGATGGAAAAGGTATCCACGTCAAGCGTCGCGAACTGGCCATACGCCGGCGGCGCCACCGGCATGCCGTACGCACCGCCCATATCCAGCGCGGCGCGCGCCTCCGCCATGGAAAAATTGACAAAGAAGGCAAAAAGACAAAGAACCCCTACTGCCTTCTTCGCAAAACTATGTCGTCCAAACCATCTATTTCCCATATTAGCCACTTCGTTTTAAGGTTTTTAAACGTATTTAATTAGACTGCTTAAAAAATCTCCCGATACTTATTCCTAACATATTTACACCAACACCACTAAACAAGCTTGCATACGTAGTATACCCCCAAAACACCCGAATGTCAAGCAAATCCGTCTAGCTTTTTTGAACCTTAACCCCGCTCGCCGATGTGATTACAGTGCCCTGGAGACCTCTGCCATCGAGTCGTTGTAGTCCTCGATCTCTTTCCAGTTGACCCGGGTCAGCCTCAAGGGTATAGCGCCTTTGAACAGTCTGCTCATGATCTCGGCGAGGCCGTCCGCGCTTACATTCGCCAGATCCCCGATATGATCTTCGCTGACAAACCCGCTGTTCATCAGGAACTTGAGCAACCTCTTTGTTGAATCGTTAAAATGGGAATCATCGTACTTAAGTCCGAGGTCTGTCAGCCGCTTGTTGTTCAATATGTGAGTGGCTATCCTGATGACCTTTACCTCCGGGACCTGGGCCGTATCGGCATCGCCCTCCTGCACGTCGTTTCCTATGACGAACCTGTTCGCTACCTTCTCCCGGCCATTATTCCTTAACTCTTCCATAAAACCCTGTACCACCTTCACATCTTCTTGCGTAAGACAGTGGACAAACACCTCGGGGAACTTGCCCCAGTTTTTCAGCATCTCGTTTTTTATCTGTCCCAGCCTGTTTCTCAGTTCACCCTTCGCGTAATTCGACACCATCGTATTGGTGCCGATCTTCCGCAGATCCCTGCCGGTCTTCCTGCTGTATTTCTCCTGCGCCCGGCGCGTGTCTCCATTGTAAACGGGAATGAGGTGGTAATTTATAGCTCCACGCCTGAGATCGTCATCGAGGAATTTGATCTGCCGCGTGAACTCATAGTTGCCTGCCGGATCCAATTTGTCCTGAACTCCCCAGAGATACATCTGCGACCTTTGCCCCTTTACGGGACTCTCGAGCTCCTGTCGCGACATGAAATTAAAGGCTATAAGAGCCTTTTCGCTCAGGGTCAGTTTATTATCCGTCTTCGGACGCAGATTGAACTTTTCCATCTTTTTCTCAAGAGCCTTGACAAGCTGTTCCGGCGAGAGACTATCTACATTCTCCCCAAAATCACGGACAAGTGCCTTATAAGCCATCCTGACCTTCTTACCCACGCCCCGCGCGTGTGTATGTCTGCTAACTACATCCGCGTATTCCCTGCCGTCCAATTCCGGGATCCCCGTTTCTTTGAATTCGTATTCCGGAAGCCTGAAGGAAGGGCTTTCTATAAGCTCATGGACGACCCCCAGCCAGGCCAGGGGATCATCCTCATCGAGAAGACTTTCGGCCAGATAGAGCCTCTTTTCTCCTTCGGCATTCATTACTTCGCGGATGATGCCTTTGACATCTTTATGGTCCTTTAAAGATGCTATTTCCTTATATTCTTTCAACCCTTCAATGTTATCGATGAGGTTCTGTTTCTCCTCGCGGCCAAAACGGTCCATTTTCTCTTCGACCCTGGAGATCAGAAATTCAGCAAATTCTTGCGGCTTCCTCGTTACCGCAGCCTTTTCTATCATTATGTCTTTGTTGAGCATGTCATGGGAAACGCGCACTTTATCACCTTCGTCCTCAACCGCAAACCCGCCCGTCAGCAACTGACCGTTATCCCCGTACACTTTTCCGATCAGCCCGCCGGCAATGTTGCCTTTCTTGATGGAAGCCTGCAGGGGATGGTTTTTGATGAGAGGAAGTGCTATCCCGAGGAACAAAT
>JAUWWB010000127.1 GCA_030617085.1 Candidatus Omnitrophota bacterium | reverse complement strand
CTGGGGCTCAGCGAGGATACGGACGCCGTTATCGTCGCCGTGAGCGAAGAGACGGGAAATATTTCTCTGGCCGTCGGCGGCAAGATGACCTCGGGTATCGAGCCCAGGGAGCTCGCGAAGATCATTGAGAAGGCATACATGCCCGGGGCCAGGAAACGGTCTTTTCCCGTGGTCCTGAGAAGGCTGCTGGCAAAACACAAACTGATGCAAGGGTAAGAGATGAGACTCGGAAGCTTTATATTCAACAATTTCCCGGCGAAGCTTATCGCGCTTGTTCTCGCGATAGCGACGTGGTTTTACGTTAACGATCTGGTCAGGAACGATACTTTCCCGCAGAAGCAGGAAACGGTGGAAGACGTTTTTTCGCGTTACAGGTTCATCACGAAAGAAGTCCCCGTAAAGCTCGTTTTTTCCGGCGCGCCGCCGGAAGGGTACCGCGTGGCGCGCGAAAAAATAATAATAGATCCTCCGAAGATAACTATCTGCGCTCCGGAGGAACTGATCGAGGATGTGGAGGAGCTCAGGACCGACAGGATAGACCTCGGCGAATATACCCGCAGCGTGAAGCTCAGCCTCGGCCTGCATTCCGGCGTCAAGTTCTTACGGTTCAGGGATAAGGCCGTGGACGTGTACCTGCCGGTGGAGGCGGTGAAGAAGGAGAAAGTTCCACAAAGCGAGGGAGAAAAATGACAAATGACAAATACACCCCTGTCATCCTGAGCGAAGCGAAGGATCTCTTTGATGTAATGCATAAAGAGAGGACAAAATATGGTAAAGCTGGGAGTTAATATTGACCATGTTGCTACCGTCCGGGAGGCGCGGAAGACGTTTGAGCCGGATCCGGTGGAAGCGGCGCGGGAGAGCGAAGCGGCCGGGTGCGACGGCATTGTCTGCCACCTCCGGAAGGATCGGCGGCATATAAATGACAGGGACCTTGAAAAGCTGAAGGAAGCCGTTACGACGAAACTGAACCTCGAGATGTCGGTGGACCCCGAGATAGTGGACATCGCCTGCGGAGTCAAGCCGGACCAGGCGACGCTGGTCCCGGAAAAGCGGCAGGAGATCACCACCGAAGGGGGATTAAACGTGGTCAGTAATTTCGAAAGGGTCAGGGAGGTTGTCCAGAGGCTTTTGCATTCGGACATAGAGGTGAGCCTCTTCATCGATCCCGAACCGGAACAGGTGAAAGCTTCAAAAGGCACCGGCGCGAAAATAATAGAATTTCACACCGGGCGCTACGCCGAGGAATTCAATGTCGGGGGAGACTACGAAAGGGAACTTTCGAACCTGCGCGAGATGACGAGATTCGGCCTCAAGGAGGGGTTTATCGTGTGCGCCGGACACGGGCTGAATTATTCCAATGTAACTCCGGTGGCGCGCATCGAGGGGATGTACGAGCTTAACATAGGCCATTCAATAATTTCCAGGGCCGTGTTCGTGGGGATAGCGGAGGCGGTCAGACTGATGAAGGGGCTAATGGAATGAACATCGCGGGTATAGGCATAGATGCCGTCAATATAGAAAGGGTCCGGAAGGCCATCGATCAGCGGGGAGAAAATTTTCTGAAGAAGATATTCACGCGGAAGGAACAGGAATATGCTGGAACCAAAAGGGCGTATTTCATGCACATGGCCGGGAAGTTCGCGGCCAAGGAGGCGGTTAAGAAGGCCCTGCCCGACGGCGCCCAGATCGGGCTGAACTGGACCGATATCGAGATCCTGAACGGCGCGGACGGCAAGCCCTACGCGGTTTTATACGGGCATGCCAGGCGCCTGATGGAAAAATTCAGTCTGTCGCAGGTGTTCGTCAGTATTTCCCATACGGAGGACCTCGCGACATCAAACGCTATGGTGGTGAAAAATGGTTCGTGAACACATCGGTAAAATACCCGTTCGCAGGGAGGATTCGCATAAAGGCGATTACGGCAGGGTGTTTGTCGTCGCCGGCTCCCGGGGCATGACCGGGGCGGCTTACCTGGTTTCGCAGGGGGCGCTCAGGTGCGGCAGCGGGCTGGTCACCTGCGGCATCCCCGAATCCCTGAACCGGGTGATGGAGGTCAAGCTGACCGAGGTGATGACGCTGCCTCTGGATGAGACCGGCGGCTCTGCCTTAAGTTTGAAGGCAAAGGACGCCGCGGTGGATTTCGCCCGGAAGTGCGACGTCGTCGCGATCGGGCCCGGCCTGGGCAAGGCCACCCAGACGCGCATGCTGGTAAGGCAGCTGCTTGAGGGGATAGAGCAGCCCGTCGTCCTCGACGCCGACGGGATCAACGCCCTCGAGGGAAATCTTGAACCGGTAAAAAAGAGGAAGGACAGGACCGTCATCACCCCTCATCCGGGCGAGATGGCGCGCCTGACCGGTAAAGACGTCGACCACGTACAGGCCAACAGGACAGAGACCGCCAGAAGCGTCGCCGAAGTGACCGGCGCGGTCGTTTGCCTGAAAGGCCACCGCACGGTCGTCGCCGACCCCGACGGGACGGTGTACGTCAATGAGACGGGCAACTCAGGGATGGCCACCGGCGGGACGGGGGATATCCTGACCGGGATGATCGCCTCGCTCATCGGCCAGGGCGTCGACGACTTCAGCGCGGCCGTATCGGCGGTATACCTTCACGGCCTGGCAGGCGACATAGCCGCCGAGAAAAAAGGCACCTTCAGTATGATCGCCTCCGACATCCTCGAGTGCATCCCGGACGCGTTTGACAGGGCCGGGTTGTGATTAAACGCAGATAGACGGATGTTAAGCGCGGGGATAAAGACGTCCTTTGAATACGCGGAGATACGCGTTAAAGGGCGTTTTTTTGCTTTAAGAATTTGATCGATCAAAAAAGGAGAAGTCTCATGGGAGAAAGGATCGAAGAAAGAGATATCAAGACGATAGTGGATTTTTACGGGGAGAACGTCTTCAACCTCCGGACGATGCGCAACTACCTTTCGGACCACGCGTGTGAATCTCTCAGGGCGACTATAAAGGAAGGCCGTTCCCTGGACCCGGAGATCGCGGACGAGGTGGCGGACGCTATGAAGACCTGGGCGGTTTCCAGGGGGGCGACGCATTTTACGCACTGGTTCCAGCCGCTGACAGGGACCACGGCGGAGAAACATGATTCCTTCATCGTCCCGGACGAGGAAGGGGGCGTCATCCTCAAGTTTTCGGGAAAGGAACTCATTAAAGGCGAGCCGGACGCCTCGAGCTTCCCTTCGGGTGGTCTCAGGGCCACGTTTGAAGCGCGCGGTTACACGGCATGGGATCCGACGAGCCCCGCGTTCATAAAAGAAGGGGAGAACGGCGCCACTTTGTGTATCCCGACGGCTTTTTGCTCGTATCACGGCGAGGCCCTTGACAAGAAGACGCCTTTATTGAGGTCCCGCGACGCCCTGTCCAGACAGGTCTGCCGGCTCGCAAAACTCTTCGGCATAGACGTGGAGGGCAAGCGCGCATACGCGACCCTCGGAGCCGAACAGGAATATTTTCTGATCGACAAAAAATACTACGAGAGGCGCCTGGACCTTATCCAGACGGGCAGGACCCTTTTCGGGAGAAAACCGGCCAAACACCAGCAGATGGAGGACCACTATTTCGGGGCCATCAAGAGCCGCGTTCTGGCGTTCATGGAAGACCTTGACCGGGAGCTGTGGAAGCTGG
>JAUWWB010000024.1 GCA_030617085.1 Candidatus Omnitrophota bacterium | reverse complement strand
CCCAGCCGCTCAGGTCGGCCTCGAAATCATAATAGACCCTTTCCTCGGTTATGGGCGCGGTAGAAGGAACGGGCGCTTCCATTTTTTTCGGCTCTGGCGCCGGTTTTCCCGGGGCCAGCGCGGCCTTCTTCGCAGTGACCTCTTCCCTCTTCCCGCAACCGTCAAGGCCAAGCGTAACGACACAAAGGCCAGCCACAAACAACCACAGGGCGCCTAAACGAAGATGTCTCATCCTTCCTTCCTTTCCTTTGGCAAGGTATTGTCGAAAAGATCAAACTTTTATTTTATAACCCTTACGTTATCGATATAAATGGGGCCGGCGTACGCGGGCTTGTTGTTCGACTCAACCCTTATATCGATCTTCCTTATATCCTGCCGGAACGCGTCATCCACCTGCACTCTCCTCCAGTCGATGCTGCCCGGCTTCAGGTTGCCTGCCAGGGTCACCCACTCGCCTGGCCTCAAGGCGTAGGACCTGCTCATCTCCACCCATTTCCAGTTGTCGCCGATCGTCAATATGATGGACCCTTTCAGGCCCTCCGGAGCGCCTTCCGGAAGATAGATATCGCACGCGACCGTGCCGTAATCGGTCCAATCGTAAAATTGCATGATCTCCACTATCGCGCCGGTCCACCTCCCGCCGGGAAACTCGGCGATCATTTCAAGGCTCCTCGTACCCTCGCTGGCAAAGTTTTCCGACACTTCTATGCCCTGCTGCACGTGATCCGGTTTTTCATACGCCCAGTCCGGGATCTCCCATCCCTGCGTGCCATCCTCAAAACCAAAAAGAACGGTCGCTTCCTCGGCGCGTAACACCGCCGGCGATGATAACAGGCTCACCACGGCAAGCGCTAATAGTATCTTCTTCATCTCAAGACCTCCTTTTTTGTTATTGCTCTTTTTTCTTCAACCATTCCTTGATGACTTCTTCAGCTTTCTTGCCCTTCACGGTAAACCCCAGCGGGCTCCACCTTTCCTGTGGGAAATATTGCCATATATAATACCCTTTGAACCATGGGCGGGCGCCCAGGACCTCAAGCGTGGCCCGGAGACAATCGGCCTGCTCCTGCTGGTCTTCTATATCCGAGATAGCTGCCCATGGCTGGCGGTTTGCCCCGTCGGCGGATGGATACCCTATTTCGGTGAGGATCACCCCTTTCCCAGTCAATCCCTTCTCAGCAAGCCATTCTTCTATCTCGTCGGCTTTCGTTTTCCAGGCGCCTGCCAGTTCCTCCGTTGAAGGGTCGTTGCTGTTCGTCAGCGGGAAATACGCGTCGATGCCTATAAAATCCATCCTGTCCCAGAACGGCACTTCCTTATATTCCGTCCAGTTCGCGGAATAGGTCAGGACCCCCTTGTAGACTTCCCTGACCTTGTCTATGACCCGTCCCCACCTCGGGGCCCATGCCTCAAAGGTGGTCGCCTCAAGCTCCGTTCCCACGGAAAAGAGCTCCACATCGTTCTCCTGCGCGAAGCGGGCGTATCTGAGTATGAACTCCTCATAACTGTCAAACCACTTTTCGGAAGGCATTATGTTAATGCGGGCCTCGTCCGTCCTCGGGTCGACGTGCGGTTTCAGCTGGACGCGCAGGCCCAGCCTGTGGCAGGTCTCAATAGCGTGTTTGAGCGCCTCCATGGTGGGGGTATCCCCTCCGGGCCTGTCATTGGTATAGATCACCTCGGAATCAAGGTCTTCCTGGTAAGCCGGGACCATGATGGCTACCGTATCGAACCCCGTCCGCTTGATATCGGCGAGAGTGAAATCGGACGCCGGGAGGGACAGCTCATCCGCCATCCATGAGGTATAGACGACGCCGTTCTGGAATTCCTTTTCGGCCACGGGAACCACCGGTTCAGCAAGCTTGTTTATGAGCTCGTCCGCTTCCTTTTTCCTGGCTTCCTCCTCTCCTTTGCCGAGATAGGCTTCCCTGGGCACGGTCGAATGGGGGTTATGCCCTGCCGGGCCGTACATCTCGACTTCCCATATGGAAACCCCCCAGTCCTTATTGATCCTTGCTAAAGTCAGGACCTTCAAATAACGGCACTTGACCGGGGTGAAGGCCGCTTCCATGGCCCCACCCGTGCCGTTCTTCTCGTGATAGACTTCCCGCCAGGATCCGGCATCGTTCGAAGCAAGTATCTTGTACTCCGTGGCATAAGCCCTCTCCCACCTGACGATAACATCGCTCACGACGCTGTCCTTTTCAAGCTCGAACCAGATCCACTGCTCACCGGGGGCGTAGTCGCTGGACCAGCGCGTAAGCATGTCCCCGTCAACCGGGGCCATGGGATCCGGCTTCGGCGCCCAGTCGGGAGTCGTATCAAAACTTGACGCCGCCGCATTCGAAGCGGGAAGATAAACCAGCCCCTCCCCCCGGGCAACCTCCACCGTCTCGACCAGGGCCCCCTTCTCCTGCCTGGCACACCCCGCAAAAACAAACACCCCTAAGGCAACCGTCAAAATATATACCCAAACCGCTTTTTTCACTTTTCCCTCTCTCACGTTTATGCTTTCCAAGATCAGATCCATCGCCTCTCATACTCCGAACTACGAACTCCGAACTATCACCTAAAACTACCCCTTCACCCCCGTCATCGCGATCCCCTTGATGATATACTTCTGGAAAAGCAGGTACACCACGAGCATCGGCAGCGTAGCGATCACGGCCCCGGCCATGACCATGGCAAAATTCGCCCCGAACTGCCCGGTAAGAACGGCCAGCGCCAGCGGGATCGTCCGCATGTTGCTTGTATGTATGATCACCAGCGGCCAGACAAAGTTGTTCCACTGCTGCAGAAAAGTAAATATCGCCAGCGTCGCGACGACCGGTTTTATCAGGGGCAATATCACCTTGCGGTATATCATGAACTCGCTGCACCCGTCTATCCTGGCGGCATCGATAAGGTCGTCCGGGATGCTGTAAATGTACTGCCGGTTCAGGAATATCCCGAACGCGCACCAGGCCATCGCCGGGATGATAAGGCCTCTGTACGTGTTCAGCCACCCCAGGTTCTTGACGATAACGAACCCGGGGATGATGTTGACCTGCCACGGGATCATCAAAGACCCGAGAAAAATGAAAAAGATCTTATCCCTCCCCCAGAATTTATGCTTGGCGAAAGCGTAACCCGCGAGGGATGTCGCGAAGACGTTAAAGAGAGTGATCGACCCCGCGACAAACAGGCTGTTGAACAGATACCGGATCATAGGCACCATGCGGAAAAGATCCTTATAGGGTTCCAGTGTGGGGTTCTTGACGATGAAGCTCGGCGGATAGGCCTGTATCTCCTGCAGCGGTTTGATGGAAGTGACGAACATCCATACGTAAGGCAACGCCATGGTAACGGCGCCGGCGATCAGGAAAACGTATATGAACGCTTTGATAGTGAACGAATCTTTTCTTATGCCTATATCATGTGCTGCCATGTTTTCCTCCTAACTCCCCTTCGACTTCGCTCGGGATGGTTCAGGGATGGTGAGCTTGTCGAACCACGGACTAATACTCAACCTCCGTCTTCATCAACCTCTTGTTGATCATCGTAAGAATGAATATCATCAAGAATATTATATACGCCAGCGCGGAAGCGTATCCCATCTGGAACTTCTGGAAACCTTTGTCGTAGAGATACGCCACGATCGTAAGGCCGCTGTTCAGGACGCCGCCTATGCCCCCCTGGCCGCTTGTCATGATGTATACCTGCTCGAAGACCTGGAAGCTGAAAATAAAGCTCATCATGGCCACGAACACGATAGTGGGCTTCAAAAGCGGCAGCGTAATGTGAGAAAACTTTTTCCAGAAACCTGCCCCGTCCATCTCGGCCGCCTCATACATCACGTGGGGGATAGTCTGCAGGCCCGCAAGAAAAAGGATCATGTTATACCCCACCCCGGCCCATACAGACATGATCATTATGGAAGGTAAGGTCCACGTTGGACTCGCCAGCCAGTCGACCGGATGGAACCCCAGCTTCATGAGCAGGTGATTGAGCAACCCGTATTTCTCCCCCGCGTACAGCCATTTCCATATGACCGATACGGCGATTATCGCGGTGACGGTGGGCAGGAAAAATATCGATTTAAAGAAATTCTTGAATTTTATCTGCTGATCTATGGCAACCGCAAGTATAAGAGAGAGGCAGATCCCTATGGGGACCACCCCTATGACGTACACGGCCGTGTTGCGGATCGCTATCCAGAACAGGGGGTCGTGGAAAAGTATGTTTACATAATTGGACAACCCCACGAACCGGGGCGGGTGGATGACGTCGTATTCGGTAAAGGACCAGAAAAAGGATATGAAGACCGGCGCCAGCTGGAATACAAAGAACAGCAAAGCCGGCAAGGCTATGAACAGATATGATATCTTCTGCTTGTTGATCTTATGTAATATCGATTCTTTTTCCATCAACCACCTTCGGTTTACCCCGGCTCCAATCGAACCCCGGGCGAGTACTTATATTGTAACAAAAATTCATATATTCTGTCAACTTACCATCCACCATCCACCATTTACACCGGCGTAAACGTATCGATGATCTGCGTTGCTTCATCCGCTACGATGCTGTACCTTCCGGCGGAGGCGGGGATGAGGAGCATTTCTCCGCCGGGGGCGGCTTTCGGGATGTCGTAGCTTTTGCCGCCGATAACGGCCCTGGCTTCTCCTTTTACCGCGGACAGAGTATGGAAGCTGGTGATGGGCGCCTCTTGCAGTTCGGCTCCCTTCTCGAGCGTTATCCTGCTGACCGCCAGGCCCTTGTCCTCAAAATCGCCCGGCAGGCGTTCGATCTTGACGGAAGCACTTTCTTCGATTATCTCCGGCTTGGACTCCTTGACCACATCGGTCCCCATCTCGCCTGCCCTGTCGAGGTCCAGCTTCTTCCGGGCGCCTTCTCTCGGATAACCCGGGAAGAAGTATCTTACCGGGTAAGTCGCGCCGTCCTCCAGCGATTGCGTGGGCCCGGCGATCTGCGGCTCTATGATCTCCACGCCGGGTCCGAGAGCGTGCAGCGTGCCGGAAGGCACGGGGATCACGTCGCCTACCTTCACCGGACGGCAGGCGTAAAACCACTCGAGCCTCTCCTGAGCCGCTCTGAGCGCCGCGAGAGCATCCGGGGTACCCGGCACCTCTTCTCCGATGGTCTCAGCCGCCACAAGCGCGTTTTTTGCCTCCTCAAGGGCCCTGAGCCCGGCCTGGCTACTTTCCAGGACATCAATAAGCCCGTTCAAGGCCTTTCCGTATTCCCGCAAGGCCTGCCCGTACCTTTCGGCGACCTCGTCTTTATACCGCGTGACGGCTTCCCTGCTGAACCCAAGGATGATCCCGGCTTCTTCCCCTGCCACTGACCTGTCTATGCCCGTGACGATCCAGAGCTCGTTCTTGGCATCGTGGAACTGCACCGACAGTCTCCCTTTCGGCGTCAATATCTTTACAAGCGGAAGCCTGTGCCCGAAATTTTTGACGACATCCGCCCCCAGGACGTCACCGGCGGCACATGCCATGATATCCGCCATTAAAGCGGTGTCATCGCCGCAGGTGGCGATGGAACTCTTCTCCCCGGCCTCCGCGCCGTACCAGTATTCTCCGATACCGCCCACGCCCCATACCTTGAGTTCTTCATAGGGGCGGATATAGACAGGGGCGCCTTTTCTCACGGCCAGGACGACCCGGCCAAGCGGCGTGTCGTCACCGGGGCTTTCCCCCGGGACGTGAGCGCCGAGCGACTTCGGCTCAGAGGGAGCTGTCATGTCCGCTACGATCTCCGGGACGATCTCCTTTCTTTTCTCGACTATCTCTTCCGCCCTTTCCTGGGTGTCGGCCGTGGCGTAGTTTCTGAACTCGGGAGCGTTGCCCGACGGTCTGATGTGGGAAACATCGCCGCTGGCAAAGACTATCCTGATGCCGTCGATGAAGTTTAATGAGACTATCCCGTCAAACCCTCTTTTCCTGCTGAAATAACGGCCCAGCCTGTCCCTGATCGAGGTCAATTCCACGTTCAGGTCCGGCCCGGCTTCCTCTACCCTGTCATCCGAGTAACGCACTTTCACGGCCGTTTTCGTGAAATCGACCTGCGTGATGCCGCTGTCGGCCGGCGAAAACATCCTGACAATAGCCTTTCCCATCTCTACCGTATAGCTTTCGCATCCCTCCATTTTGTCATCAACGACATCCGCATGGGTATATCTCGCGGGAAGCTTCGCCGCGATGAGCCCGGAGACTGACTTCCCTTCCTGTCCGGCCAGCATCAGCGTCGCGACCAGCGGCAGCACGGCGTCTCTTGTCGGCAGCGCCTTCAAGGTCCGCCCGTTGACCGTCCAGTCGCCGCCCAGGAGAAACCCGCCGTTAGATTCCCAGCTGACGGCCCTTGTCCCGGGGTCCCTATCAAGTTCGTCATTCATGGCGGCTATCACGTATGGCGAACCAATCCTGGTCTGCCTGACCTTGACACCGTCTGCTTGCAGAACGCTTACCACCGCGTCATTGGCGCTTATCGGCACAGCCGCGAAGTCCGGCTTAAGGAACATCGAGGCCAGCGCGCCGAGCTTGTCCCCGGGAAGAAACTCGCCGTTCTCATCCGCGAGCAGGGGCCGGTCGGAATCGCCGTCCGTCGATATTACGGCGAAAGGAGCATGCTCCTTCGCGGCCCGCCTTAAAAGCGACCTGGTCTCGTCGGAAACCTTCTCCGTATCAACGGGGACGAACTTGTCGCTCCTGGCCTCGGGGACGACTTCCGCGCCCAGGCCCTCAAATATCCTCCGGAAGACGTCCCTCCCGACGGCGGAATGCTGGTAAAAAACGATCTTCCTGCCGGCAAGCGGACCGTGCGGAAAGGCCTCTAAATAACGCCGCACATACAAATCTATCGCTTCCTCCTCGAATTCCGCCCCTGGCAGCGCGTGACTTTCCCTGAACATGCCGGCCTCGTCGAATAACGACTCTTCCGGCGGCCTGGAATATTCTCTACTTCTGACCCCTGCTACGTTCCACAGGATACCCTTCTCATCGGTCTTCAGGACCTCCCCGGAGGTCCTGGTGAATTTTATGCCGTTCCTGTCGTCGGGAATATGGCTGCCAGTGACCATGATGCTGGGCATGCCTTCACTCATCGCGAAGAAGGCAAGCGTGGGGCTCGGGACCCTCCCGCAAAAAAAGGTCCTGCACCCCGAATCTTCGATAGCTTTCCCTACCGCCGCCATGATCCGGGATGTGCTGGAACGGAGATCTCCGCCGAGCGCTATCGCGTTGCGCGAAGCGTCGATCTCACCTCTCTCGCGCAAGAAATCAATGAATCCCCTGGCGTTAATGTAACACTCCATGTCGGTCATCTCCGTGACAAGCGCCCTCAGGCCGCTGGTGCCGAACCTCAATGACCTGTGCCTTTCGGATATTTCTTTTACGCGGTTCAACTTTTCCTCCAGCAGCGCCCTGAAATGGCTGTTGAGGCGGCTCTCAATGTCCCGGGGCGAGACTTCTCGCTGCCGCATTTTCGCCTGCTGCTCGGCAAAAGACCGCGGGTTTCCGAACCGGGGCACTTTGTAGTTCTCATCGCTTCCCACATCCCTTGTGCCGTCGGCCCGCCAATCTTCAAGCCCCCGCGTAACGTCCTTCAGGTCCTCAGGCATGCTGGTATGGGCTCCATCCGGCGGTATTTCCAGGTCTTCACTGACTGACTTGAAAGAGAAAGCCCTCTCCCCCATGGCAAGGTGCATGGCGGTGGAAAAAAAGACGACCGACCCCTTTCCTATCCGGGCGTCCCCTATCCTGCTGTTCACGATGACCGCGCCGTCAATATCGGCGCCCCCGGAGATCCTGGCATCGATAAGCACGCTGTTCCGCACGCTTCCGTCCCGCGGATACAGGCAGTCGCCCGAAACCAGGTTGCCGAACCGATCCCTGCCGGCGCCGTGCAGAGCTGCCAGTTCCCTGGCAAATATCCCCTCCGGGTTGTTTTCATTGACCTGGTACAGAGATGTCCTGGCCTTCGCGAGCTGTCCTATATCGCCCCAGTAAATGTCCTTTCCAAAATCTATCACCTTGATCTCAAGGGCCGCTTCTTTTTCGGGTATCCCCTTCTCTATCTTTGCCTCCCTTATTTTCTCTTTCAACAGCTGACACATCCGGTAAAAATCGGGGCAGTTCCTCAACAGCTCACGCATGCCGGACTTCCTGGACTTCAAGCTTTCACGTTCCTCATCGTACTCCCTGTTCCACGCGTCCTGATCTTGTGTCAGGGCCTCGATCAGGTATCCGTTAACATCGGCCCATTTTGCCCGTTTATCGCTGTCTTCAAGATAATCCCTGAATACTTCCATCGCCCTTTCTACGAACAGGTATGAAAATGCGGGGCTTCCTATGTGAACGCGCGCCCGCGCGCCCGGAACATTCTCGATCCCCAGCCTCTCAAGCAAAGCATCTCGCTTTCTTCTCTTCACGTGCGCGAGAAACGTCCCGTCTTCGGCGGCGCTTAACCAGTCCTTGTTTTCGGTAAGATCATCGGTCACGACCACGTCGGAGCTGAAACAAATGATATCGGCATTGCTCAGGTCCATGCCGGAGGTGATCAGCGCCGTCATGCTTTTCGAGGCGATCTGAGGCTCGTCACCCCACTTCCACGCAACGCCGCGAAAACCCATCTCCCGCAGGCAATACGCGACAAGGTTCCACGTATACAGCGAAGCGGTCGCCCCGGAAAGCCAGGGTCCATCCCCGGATACCCTTATCAGCATCGGAAGCAGCGGCTTTATCCCGTGCGCTCTCTGGGTAAAGGGGCTCATCCTCGTGCCCTTACCCGGCATCATCAGGCCCAGGGTCACATCGTTCCGGTCCAACCCTTTCTCTTTTTCAAAATGCCGTATGGCGTCCAGCATCCCGAAAAACTGCCCCCGCCTGGTTTTCTCTTCATGCGCCATGACCGCGACATCGCCGTCTTTCCTGAAAATATCCGTCTTCAAGATCCCCAGCTCTTCTTCCACGATAGCCCCATCGCCGCCGTTGGTAACCACCAGTACCCTCTTTACGCCGGCTGACCTTTCCACGATCTCACGCATTTTCGCCAGGTTGTCTTTTTTATTCTTCAATGTGTCCATTGTGGTTTTCCCTGTTGATGTATTAGAAAATATTAGTATATGACAAAATCGATGATTTGCCAAGCGCTGAAGGGGGGGAATGCAGGAGGGAGAATCGAAATTTGTTCTTCCTGTCATTCTGAGCGCAGCGAAGAATCTCCCCGCGTCACGCTGCGAAAGGCCGACGGTCAAGAGATTCTTCGGCCCCTTCCTTTCAGCTTGCGCATGGGCCTCAGAATGACAAAGGGCTGGACACTGCGCGCGCAATGGGGAACGGTGTCAGTGGATGGTGAATGACTGGATTCGCGGCGCGTATTAGACGGACCACATGAGCTTCCGTCTCCGGTGCAGCTCCGCTTTCGGGTCGAACGGCTTGATCGGCATTCTCAGAAGAAGCTCATTCACCACAAAATACAACCAGCCGATCTCGGAAGGATGTTTGCGGTATTCGTCCGGAAGGTTCTTTATCGCATCACCCATTTCGCCGGGGGAAAGCAAGTAATAAAGATCGTCTCTCTTTATATCTTTGCCGGTCAACTGCACCATCAATTTGTGCAGGTCGCCGGCGGCATTGCTTTCGCCTTTGGCGGCGATCTGTTCCGGAGTAACGGCTGCCAGAAGAAGCGCCGTCCCCACGACCTCCCTGGCAAAGTACCATCCTTGCCCTTCTTCCAGGTCTTTCTGTATACTGGGGATCGCGAGAGTCCTGATCTTTTTCCCGGACAGAAAACCGTGCAACGTTGGGCCATGGGCTTGCCTGATATTGACTTCAGTCGCGACCAAAATACCGACAGCCTCTTTGTTTATGTTTATCCTGGTGGCATTTTCCAGCCCCCCCTCGGCACTATACGTGGTGATCCT
>JAUWWB010000102.1 GCA_030617085.1 Candidatus Omnitrophota bacterium | reverse complement strand
GTCGGATGAAGAGATACTTCGTATGGATCCGGACAAAGAAAGCCTGGACAGGGCCATGTCTGTGGGTGACCCGGCTAAGGCTTCCGTATTGCTCGGCTGCTGGATCGAAGCGGAAGCTTACCCCACTTTGATCATTTTCAGGAATTCGCGCGGGGAAGTCGTTTACGTAGCAGACCGGGTGCTTGCCGGGCTTAACGCGCTCCTCCAGAAAGAAGGCGGCCTCGGAAGGAAACGGGGCCTTGCCATTCTTGACATCGCCCGTAAAGCCAGTCTGTATCTGGGCAGGGACGGAGATGAGACCTGGCTGCCCGGGATGGTAAGAACCCTGCGAAGCATGTATCGCCTGAAAGACGAGCTGTCTGTTTTTGTGGACGACGCGAAAGGGGACATTTTCGATATCATCTCCTTCAGCATTGAGATCTTTCCGCATAAGCCCGTGTGCCAGATCCTGGCGCTATTGTCCGATATCGCCGGTGACCCGGCTCCGGGCGAGGACGACGGTGACGCAGGGGCCCGCTTCGGTCTTGTGGACCTGCTGATCCATCCTGAAGGGGCGAACGCGGCTTTCAAGGAGATCGTCAGGAATATCGTGGAGAAGGAGAACCAGGCTACTTATTCGGCGTTCTGGAAGGATTACGAAAGCACTTCTTTTGAATCGTCCGGGCTGCAGGATGAAAGGTCCGAATACCCCGACTATTCGAAAAAGGCCTTGAAATTTCTTGATGAACTCGGTTCGGAAGACCCTTCCGAAGAAGGAGGCCGCAACGACGTACCCGGGGTAGAAGACGATAATAACGATGTTTTGGACTGGGGCGTCACCGGAGGTGGTACCGCCGTGGCTTGTGCCGAGAAAAAGACATCTCCACCAAATGAGAACTCCCCCGGAAGCGTCCGCTCCGCGTCTTCGGAGAAAAAGAGCCCCCAAAAAAACGAAGGCCCCGATCAGTGGGAAAAGGACTTCCTCCCGCTTGAGGAGCTGGACCTGGGAAGTTCTTCCGACAGCGGCAGTGCTGCCCCAGGCGATGAGCAAAAAAGGGACGCAAGAAATGTGTCTATTCAATTTCCTGATGAGGGTTTTCTCCGCAGGTTTGACCTTCCGGAGGATCCGCATGAAGCGAATACTGCCCGGGACAGAAACGATACAATATTGAAAGATATCGTTGAACGATATGGAGACGGACTTGGTGTTTCGCTCCAGCCCGGTTCCCGCTTGCGGAGAAAAGAGAACGCCGCAGCGCTTTCGCGGCTGAAAAAGCTCAAATTACTTCCTTTCTACAGGAGTATGTTCAGCGACGGGAAAGATAAGAGCTGCGAGACCGTGGCAGACGTGCTGTGCCTTCTTACCGATGAGCAAGCCCTCTGGATACTCAACAGGATAGAGCTGTTTGTGCAGATGTTCCTCCGCTCGAGATTCGAGTCTCCGGACGATATGCGTAATGCGCTTTCCGAGCGCGGCGCGGGGACGAGGGAAGCGGCGATACTGATCGGGGTATTAGCTAAAGCCGCCGTATCCCGGGAGGCCTTTGGGCTCATAAGCGACGAGGCAAGGCGGGAGATCCGGAAGAACATAGACGACCTGAAGCGGTATCTTGTGGGGAGGTTGACGGAACCTGAGCTCAGGCAGTATCTTGCCGCGTTTCCCGTTCAGAAATGCATTGCCTCAAGGGACGGGTATAAAGTCGACCGCGTCGCCCTGTTCCGGATCCGGGAAGAGGAAGGAAGGCTGAAAAGCGCCTACCGCCCCACAGGGCTTCTTGCATTTCATGACCTGAGAGAATGTTACGTCAGCCTGGGCGATGAATGCTTCGTATTAAAAATGGAAAGTCGCGCGGGCGACCTGCAGAGTGAAGAATATTTCCTGTCTCTGTACTTTGTGACCCAAAACACCAAAAATATGATTACCCTGGTAGACCATGTCAGCCTCGGCAGCGACAGGGACGCGGCCGAGAAGACGTTCGGGGCCTTTAACTCGAAAGACGGAGTGCTGGTGCTTTTGGAGGGCGAGGACGCGGAGAAGACCATCAAGGCCGCGGACGCGTTCATGGCGGAAGAGCCGGCAGAAGTGATCGCGCCAAAGATCGCTTCTTCGCGGGTGTCTGTCCGCCGGGTGGGCGACAATACGGCGATCTATGTGCCAGGTTTGGAAGCGCTTACGTTAAAAGCGGCAGGTGATAAAACAGCGGACCAGAATAACGCCGCGTGGGATGAATACATGGACTTGTGCGGGGAGTTAGACAGGGAAATCGTTGAGACGTGCTGTAAAAACCTTTTTGACGGGAAAGAAGGGCTGATAGCTATCGGGTTGAATTCAAAAGCCGCAAAAACATTCCAGGCAATATTAATGAAGCACGGGATAAAAGTGAGGAATGAAGCGGCTGATCTTATCCGGGAGTATAAGCTGGGCAACATCACGATACGTTTCTTTGATGACAGAAGCGATGAGGAAATACGGGAAACCATAGGCAGGATCAAGGCGATCGAGAAAGGGAAGACGAGATCAATAGTCTTTTCTTCAAGACGGCAAGACGGCGCGAGGATCAAAAGCCTGGAAGAAAATTCGTATGTAGTGTACCTTGACAGCGCTGACGGAGAAAGGATAACCCCGATCGAAGGGGCGGTAATGGGAGGCCTGGCATACCTGGAGCGGTCAAATTATGAAGAAAAGGCGGAGAAAGAAAAAGATTACGCCAAGTATAAAGATGTAATCAACGCGGCAACCCAAAAATTCGCCAGACGCTTAGCATTGATGGCAGGCGCGCTCGACCATTCGAAATTCCTGAGCGCAATCACCACGGAAGAAGACGGCGTTTTAAAGCTGATAGCTTCGGGAGAGATACTGGTCATGATAAGGCCGGTGGACTTGAGCGAACTGCGCAGATATTACGAGGCTGAAACTCGGATTCTGATGTCCTTATAAGAGTTGCGAGGGAACAGCAGGCGGTCGATTCGTCACTCTAATTTTACCCAAAGTTTCGCATTCCCACGTTCCTCTCTTGTTATTTTCCAGCTTTTGCGGGACAAGAATGTCCCGCCTATTCGTGTGGGGGGTCCATAATTCTTGACACTACAGATCATAGATTCTACTTTCAACTCTTCATTTCGATTGCTATAATTAGTTATTGCAGGATTAGGGCATATCCTGCAATAAGGGATTTTCTTGTTGCAGTATCCTGCAATGAGAAGAATTGTATTGCGATTTTTTCAAAAACGCGCAATAGTGCGAAAATCGGAGGAAAGATATGGCGGGCAAGATCCCAGACGAAAGAGAAATGGAAAAATATGCTTCGGTCCTGGACAGATTACTGCGAAGTGAGGATTCAGGTTCAGAAGAGGAATTGGACAGGTACCTTAAGCAGCTAATGGAAAGCGGGTCAGGACCGGAAATGTCGCCTAAGGAGGCGGTTGATCTTGCCCAGGACATAATGTATGACGCATGGGAAACAGAGGATCCTGACGAAAGAGTAGCGCTTGCGCTTAAAGCTCTGGATGTCTCGCCTGATTGTGCCGACGCGTACGTGCTTCTGGCCGAAGAAGAAGCGGAAACGCTCGAGGAGGAAAAACGCCTTTACAAGAAAGCGGTAGAAGCGGGAAAAAGGGCGCTTGGCCCTGAGAGATTTAAAAAGTGGAAGGGGCATTTCTGGGGATTTATTGAGAGCAGGCCTTATATGAGAGCGCGCGCGGGTCTCGCGCTTACATTATGGGAGATGGGGGAGGTGGATGAGGCGATAAAACATTACCGTGCAATGTTGCGGTTAAACAAGGATGACAACCAGGGTATCCGGTATGTTCTTATCAAGTGCCTGGCAGAACTTGGCCGGTATGATGAACTTGAGAGGTTCATGAACGGGAAAGCTTTCCGCAACGATTGCGGCACGGAATGGCTTTACACAAAAGCGCTGCTGAACTTTGTCAGGGGAGGCGCGTCAAAAAAGGCCGAGCGTGAGCTCGAGATATCCCTCAAAAGAAATCTTCATGTGGTTGACTATCTGCTCGGCAGAAAAAAACCACCACGCGCGCTGCCGGATCGTATCACTATGGGGGGCGAGGATGAAGCCATGTATTACGGAGCGGAATTTGGCCGCGCCTGGGAAAGAGTTGATGGCGCTCTCGAATGGCTGGCACAAAAGGCGGGTGCGCTGGGCCGTCGCGGCATTTAGCGGTGATAGAGAAGAGTTTTATGACAAGGTGACGGAATTGGAGAACCGGTTTCGGCCGGGAAGCGAAGGCAGGGTGCCGGACAGCCTGGTTTATAGTTGGCTCTTTCTTGACTTT
>JAUWWB010000150.1 GCA_030617085.1 Candidatus Omnitrophota bacterium | reverse complement strand
TGGGAATGGCAAAGTGGTGGCGTTACAGGGTAACGGCGCTTTGGGCTATGGCGTCTATCATGGTTTTTACTTCGGTGCCTATGTTGTGGGCTTTTATGCGGATGAGGTTTAGTATGCCGCCGAGGATGGTCTTCAGGTTTTCGAGTTTTGTCTTTAATTCTGGTGTCTCGCATCCTATGGCCATTAGGGTTGTTTTTTCTTTGGCGGCCAGGCGGAGGACTATGCTCATCAGGTTCATCGCCGGGAGCCTCTCTTCTTTTCCGGTAATACCTTCGTTTTCGGTGTTGACTACCAGGAAGTTGATCATCGAAGAGACTTTGTTTTCCCGTTTGTAACCGTAGTATTCTTCCACGGAGTTTATGTCTCGGGCGGTAACGGCGAGGGCGACGTGTGAAGGGTCGATCTTCATACCGAGACCGTCGATGCCCCTTGTTACGGCACCGATTATGTCTTCTCCTTTTTTGATCTCAACGACGTGGATGTTTTTGGCGGATATTCCTTTTCCGTCCATATTCTTTTCAAATTCCGGGGCGCTTTCAACCACGACGATAGGGCTGACAAGGGGTCTTGTCCCTTTCGCGGCCGGGATCGACGCCTGGGCGGCTATCTGCCGCATGACGGCTTCGCTGTCCAGGCTTCCGGTCCTCGCGTCGAAAGCCGTGACCAGGGTCGAAGTGAAGATGCCGGCCTCGTCGAGAAGTTTCGCCAGGGCGTTCATTCTTTCGAGGTCGCTGAGGCCCCTGGTTGTTGCCACGCCCATGAAGGCATCGATCTTTTTCATGTTTTTGCCGGTTTCGGGGGCCGTGTATATGTGGTCGAGGACCATCTCGGCGACGGCGTCGATGGTCCGGTTCTCCGGCGCCTCGTCTAATCGGAACATGTTCGGTCCCGCGCTCAAAGCGTTTATGATCCTGTCGAGGGCGGTTTGTTCGCCGCCGGAGGCGGCTCCTACGAACTTGGCCGGGCCGCCCGTAGCTCCGAGTTCGTCCATTGTCAGGCGGGCAATTCCGCAGAACGCTTCTTTTTCAAACACATCGAGTTTTTCGATGCCGCGTATTATGCCTTCGGCGTTTTTGGGGTGCAGCACTTCGTCCGCGGTGAGGGTCCTTACGGTACCTTCTTTTACGAGCTTTCCGCTTTCAAGTTTGGCCAGGACAAAGCTGTTCCCGTCGCGCGTAAGGGTTCGTACATGCAGCGCGCCGCGGGAGGAGCGCTCAAGGATGTATTCCGTCATGGGTTTTCCGTAGATCACGTCCCGCGCCATCATGGCTACCGTATCGGCAATGAATTCCATGTTGTCGTCGGCGACGTGGGGATGGGTGTGGCCCCTGAAGATGACCTTATCGGCCTTCGCGACGGTTTCGGTCGAGTTCATATATTTGATATTGCCGTTCGCGTCAAAGGCGATCCCGGCTTTTGTGGAGAGTTTCACTGTACCGTCCTCGAGCAGCGCGTAAGTCACCTCGTACGGCAGCGCCCCGCCGAATTCCTTATCGACCGTCCTGACCATCGATCCGTATTCACCCCCGGCCATCCTTTCTTTCAGCGCTTCCATGATGTTGACGCCGTCTCCGGTGATCTCGTATGTCTTTTCGCCGAATTTCACCGTTACCGTCTGGCCTTTTCTCAGGATACCGCTGTTGGCCTTCTCTACGGCATCCGCGATCGCTTCTTTCGCGCCCTTCAGCTTCTCGCCGGAAAGATCGATCTTTGCCAGCTTCAATGCTTCCGCTACTCCCGCTTTCAGTCGGGCGGATCCTTTTCCGGGCCTGACCGACTTGACAAGCGCATCGGCTATTGCTTTGGCATCCGTGCCCTTTTCTGCCTCAGCGTAAAGCATGTTTATGGTAACATCGCCCCTTATATCGGCAGGCAGGGCCGCGGCTGCCTCGGCCATCCTTCGACCGAGCGTTTCCGGATCGTCCGTCTCTTCGCCTTTCATCTTTTCGGCGAATTCGGGGCCCAATTGTTTTATGATCATTTCCCTGAAGCGTCCCGCTTCTTCCGTTTTTTGGCGCGCGACTTCGGTGAATACCTCTTCGGGCGTTGTACGGTTATTCTCGGCTATCCCGGTGAGTTCCGCCAGGGTAACGTCAAAGTCCGGATATTTCTTCCCGTCTTTTTCTTTTACGAGAACCTCATCGACCACGCGCCGCGCGCCGAGTTTCGCGGCGTCCTCATCCTTCAGGCCGCGGGGAGCCCGCGCGAAAAGTTCCTCCGCGGACGCGCGTTCTCCTGCCTTCGCCAGGCTTTTAACCAGAGCCGTTAATCCCGTAACGGCGAGGTTCAAGCCCACGAGTGACGCGATAGACGCGAGCGCCCCTCCCGTTCCCAGAGACTCCGTCAGGACATCCGCCAGGGGCCCGGAGAACATGAAGGCGATCGCCATGCTTAGAGAAGAAACTTTTTTGCCGGCGGCCGGGGCTTTTTTCGCTTTTGAAGAGATCACCTTAAGCGCCAGCGGCAGCGCCATCACTGCCAGAAGCTTCAACACCGTTGCGACGGTAACCGGGGCCGCCACGGCCGGGGCGACAACACCCAGAACGGGAAGGGCCGCGAGAGTCGCGGCGATCGGGGCGATAAGTTTAAGCGCCGGAGGCGTCTTCTCCCAGTTTCTCTTTATGACATCGGAAACCTTGTGATAGAGAGACTCGACGCGCCTGAGCGCGGAACGCCTCTTCCCGCCGATAATGATATCGTATGCTTCGGCGGATATCACTCCGGCGCCCTTAAGCTCACCGGCGGGGACATCAGACCTTGCCATAAGCGCTTCGGCCGCTTCGACTTCCCCCAGGAGGGCGTGGAGTTTTCCGCCTTTGACAACCTTGCCTTCGGCGACCAGGCGGTCGGCGAGTTTTGACTCCGCCTTGAAGCGCGCGATATTTTTCAAGGCCGCCGCGGTTT
>JAUWWB010000019.1 GCA_030617085.1 Candidatus Omnitrophota bacterium | reverse complement strand
TCATGCCCGGAGACAACGTGAAGATAGAGGTAGAGCTGATAATGCCGGTCGCGCTGGAGAAGAACCTGAGGTTCGCGATAAGGGAAGGCGGACACACGGTCGGCGCGGGGGTTATTTCTGAAGTGATCGAATAGTGGATGGTCGATAGAACTAAGGTAAAGAAATGGCCAAGAAAAAAGGTGCCACGGAGATGATAACGCTGCAGTGTGAGACCTGCAAGCGGCGCAACTATACGACGATGAAGAACAAGAGAAACAACCCGGATCGTCTGGAGCGCACCAAGTACTGCAGGTTCGACCGAAAACACACGCTGCACAGGGAAATTAAGCACTGATCCGTGTTAAACAAAGGAGAGTAGCTCAATTGGAAGAGCACCGGTCTCCAAAACCGGGGGTTGCAGGTTCGAGGCCTGTCTCTCCTGCCACGAAAAAAATTTCAGTTTATAGATAAACGGGAAGAATTAAGTCATGTTCAAGGCAGGAAAATTTTTCGGCCAGGTCAAGACCGAGATGAAAAAAGTCGCCTGGCCGTCCAGGGAGGAGCTGATAAGTTCCACTATCGTCGTTCTTTGCTCGATGATAATACTGGCCTTGTTCATAGGTGTATGTGACCTGGTTTTTTCACGTGTCACGAATTTTCTGATAAGCGGGGTTTTATGATGGCAAAGAAGTGGTATGTAATTCACACGTTGACCGGCAAGGAAGACACTGTGAAGAAGTCCCTGGATAGGCAGCTTGAAAGTGACCCCGAGAAGAAACAATTCGTCGGGCGCATCCTGATACCGACGGAGAAGGTGGCGGAGATCAAGCAGGGAGCGAAGAAGATCTCGGAACGGAAATTTTTCCCCGGGTACATATTGATCGAGATGGAGCTTAACGACAAGAGTTGGTACCTGATAAAAAATACGCCGGGCGTTTCGGGGTTTGTCGGGACCAGGACAAGGCCCGTGCCCCTGGCGGAAGAAGAGGTGGCCCAGATCCTGCAGCAGACAAGGGAAGCGAAGGAGAAACCGGTCCCGAAGATGCTCTTCAAGCAGGGCGAAGCGGTCCGCGTCAAGGAAGGGCCGTTCAAGAACTTTACCGGTACTATCGAGGAAGCGAATCTGGAAAAAGGCAAGATCAAGGTGATGATCTCGATCTTCGGCCGGTCGACCCCGGTGGAGCTCGAGGCCTGGCAGATCGAGAAGATATAAGTCGAAAGCGAGCAATAAAAATGGCAAAAAAGGTCAAAATAAAAATAAAATTGCAGTGTCCGGGGGGGCAGGCGAATCCGGCGCCGCCGGTGGGACCTGCTCTGGGGCAGCACGGCATCCCGATAATGGATTTTTGCAAGCAGTTCAACGATCGGACGAAGGACAGGCAGGGGCTGGTGCTTCCGGTCGTGATCAGCCTCTACGAGGACCGGACCTTTTCCTTTATAATCAAGAGCCCGCCGGCCAGTGTTCTGCTTAAAAAAGCCGCGGGCCTGGCGAAAGCGAGCGGAAACCCGAAAGCGGAAAAGGTGGGCAAGGTGACCATGGAGCAGGTGCGGGAAATCGCGAAGGAAAAGGCCGAGGACCTCAATGCCGTTGATATGGAAGGCGCGGTAAAGATCATAGCGGGGTCGGCCCGCAGCATGGGCATCGAGGTCGTCGAGGAATAATATAAGGGAAAAAAATGACGAAATTGAGCAAAAGGAAAAAACAGCTGAAAGATCTGGTTGACAGGCACAAGGAATACGAGCTGAAAGAAGCGATCACTGTTTTGAAGAATGGCCCGAAGACCAATTTCGACCAGACTGTCGAGGTGGCGATGAAACTGAACCTGGAGCAGTCCTCGAACCCCATACGCGGAACGGTCAGCCTTCCGCACGGGACGGGGAAAAAAACCCGCATCGCGGTGTTCTGCAAGGGGGATTTTGAGAAGCAGGCCCACGAAGCCGGAGCCGATCATGTGGGCGGCGATGATCTGATAAAGAAGGTCTCGGAAGGATGGCTTGATTTCGACGTGGCAGTCACGACGCCCGATATGATGCGGGAGCTCGCGAAGCTCGGAAAGATCCTCGGCCCGCGGGGGCTGATGCCCAACCCGAAATCCGGGACGGTTACCACGGATATAGGTAAGGCGGTAAGTGAATTGAAGGCCGGCAAGATCGAATACAGGATGGATAAACAGTCCGGCGTCAAGGGCCCTGTCGGGAAGCTGTCTTTCGGGGAAGAGGCGCTCGCGGAAAATATCAACGTGTTCATAAAGGCCGTCATGGGAAGCAGTCCGAAGCTGCAGAAGATCCAGAACGTGAAGTCGATAGCCGTCAGCTCGACCATGGGACCTGGCCTCAGGCTGGGGAAGGGGCAATTTAGATAAAAAGAAAGCATTGATATGGCAGAAAAATACGGGAAAAAAGCAAGGGAATTGATGGTAAAGGAGATGAAGGATGTTTTCTCCGGGAACAAGGGCTTCGTGTTTTCGAGCATTGAAAACGTGAAGGCCTCGGAGATCGACGTCCTGAGGAAGAGGATGAGACGCTCCGGATCCAAATACCTGGTAGTTAAGAACCGTCTGGCCTGCCGGGCGCTCGAGGATGCCGGGATAGAGGGGCTTTCCGATACCGTCCGGGAAAAGAAGACCCTCGGTATCGGCGTGATCGAGGAAGATCCTGTCCGGGTCGCCAGGCTGATGATGGAGTTTGCCAGGGAATGCAAGGGCTTTGAGGTCTCAAAAGGCTACTTTGAAGGCCGCTTGATTGAGAAGGACAGGATAAAGGAACTTTCCGAATTGCCCGGGCGCGAACAGCTCATCGCCATGGCCATCGGCATGATGAACGCGCCGGTAGCGAATTTTGTCGGCGTTCTTTCCTCGATCTTAAAAAGTCTTTTATATGCTTTGAACGCGCTTAAAGAGAAAAAAGAAGGCAAGTGATAACTAAGGAGGATCCAAAAATGGCAGAGGAAAAAAAGGAACAGGTAAACGCGGAAGAGACGCAGGCGGCGCCCGCCGAGGAAAAGGTCGAGACGCAGCTTTCGGAAAAGATGGAAGGCATGATAAACACCATCAAGGAGATGAGCGTTCTTGAACTTTCCGACCTTGTCAAAGCGCTGGAAGAGACGTTCGGCGTCAGCGCGGCGGCACCGGTCGCGGCAGTAGGGGCAGCCGGCGCGGCAGCCCCCGGCGCGGCGGCGGAGGAGGAAGAGAAGAGCGTCTTTACCGTCGTCCTTGCCGAAGTCGGTCCAAAAAAGATCAATGTCATCAAGGAGATCAGGGCCTTGACAAGCCTTGGCCTGAAAGAGGCGAAAGACCTCGTGGAAGCGGCCCCGAAAGAGGTCAAGGAAGGTGTGCTGAAAGAGGAAGCCGAAAAGATGAAGAAACAGCTTGAAGACGTCGGAGCGAAGGTCGAACTGAAGTAATGTCCGATGCGTTTTCGTGTCACGGACGTTGATGAGGCCTTTTTGATAATTTAAGATTACAGGGGATGTGATAAGGGATGGCTGTTGAAGTCAAACGAAAAAGTTATGCCAGGTTGAAGACTGTCTACGATATTCCAGATCTGATCAAGATCCAGGTTGACTCGTATGAGGGGTTCCTGCAGCGGTCCGCCCCCAAGACGAAGAGGGAGAACCGCGGGATGGAAGCGCTTTTTCGCGGCGTTTTTCCCATTACCAGCCAGGACGGCGCGTACCAGCTTGAATACCTCAATTACGACATCCGGCAGCCCAAGTACACGCCGGAGGAATGCAAGCGCCGGTCCCTCACGTATGCCGCTCCTTTAAGGATCAAGCTGCGCTTGAGATTGCCGGCCGAGATGAAGGAGCAGGAAGTGTACGTCGGCGAGATCCCGCTGATGACCGAGGTCGGCACCTACGTCATCAACGGTGACGAGCGCGTCGTGGTCACCCAGCTTCACCGCTCCCCCGGGATATCATTCGAGGAAAGCGCCTCTGTGGGCGGCAAAGCGGTCTATACAGCCAGGTTTATCCCCGACAGGGGGGCGTGGATAGAATTCCTGTTTGACAAGAGCGACCTCCTTTACGTGTATGTCGACCGCAAGAGAAAATTTCTGGCCACGACGTTTCTGCGGATCTTCGGGTTGTCCGGCGACGCCGATATACTCCGGGCGTTCGGCGGCGTCGAAGAGGTGACGCTGAGCCGGCAGAAGCAGTGCGAGGAACTGGTCGGCAGGTTTCTCGCGGAAGACATTGTCGACGAGAGGACCTCTTCCATGCTGGCCCAGCAGATGGAGAAGATCACGCGTTCCGTCGCTGAGCGCATATGGGAAAGCAAGGTCAGAAGCGTAAAATTGCTGATGGACGTCCCAACAGAGATAATAAGGACGCTGGAGCACGACGGGACGAAGACCAGGGAAGAAGCGTACCTTGACATTTACCGCAAGCTCAGGCCGGGGGATCCCCCCACACTCGAATCCGCGAAGGAGATACTCGGGCAGATGTTCTTTGACGCGAAGAGGTACGACCTCACGGACGTCGGCATCCGGATGATAAACCGCAAGCTGGAAATGGACAGGGCCATGGGGTCTCACCTGCTCGATGCCGAGACCCTGGTCAAGGCGATCAAGCGCCTGCTGGAGATAAAGGCCGGGACGAAAAGCATAGACGACATCGACCATCTCGGCAACAGGCGCGTAAGATGCGTCGGCGAGCAGCTTTCCAACCAGATCAGGATGAGCATGGCCAGGGTCGAGCGGGTGGCCAGGGAGAGGATGAGCGTCTACGAGATGGACGAGGTCATGCCGCACAACCTCGTAAACACGAAGTTGATCACAAGCGTCATCCACGATTTTTTTGCCAGGGGGCGGTTGTCGCAGTTCATGGACCAGACAAACCCGCTCGCGGAGCTGACCCACCTGAGGCGCCTGAGCGCGCTCGGCCCGGGCGGCTTGAGCCGCGAACGCGCCGGGTTCGAGGTCAGGGACGTCCATTATTCGCACTACGGAAGGCTGTGCCCGATCGAGACGCCGGAAGGCCCAAACATCGGACTTATAAATTCCCTCAGCGCTTACGCGGAAGTGGACCGGTTCGGCTTTCTGGTCACCCCTTACCGGAAGGTCGAAAACGGGCACGTCCTGGATGAGGTCGAACACCTTTCCGCGGATGTCGAGGATAAATACATCATCGCGCAGGCGAACTCCAAGCTCGACTCGAAAGGGTACTTCCTGAAGGATAAAGTCTTTTGCCGCTTTAAGGACGATTTTATCCTCGCTGACGCCAAAGATGTTCAATACATGGACGTCTCTCCACTTCAGCTCGTAAGCGTGTGCGCGGGGCTCGTACCGTTTCTGGAACACGATGACGCTAACAGGGCGCTCATGGGGTCGAACATGCAGAGGCAGGCTGTCCCCCTTCTGTTCCCCGAAGCTCCCATCGTGGGAACGGGCCTGGAGCGGCGCGCGGCGAAAGATTCCGGCGCGCTGGTCACCGCGAAAAAAGCCGGAAAGGTCACCGCCGTCGACGGTTCGAAGATAGTGGCGGGCGGGGAAAGATACACCCTCAAGAAATTCGAAAGGACCAACGCCAGGACAAGCGTCAATCAGAGGCCCCTTGTCAGGCTTGGCGACACGGTGCGGGAAGGGGACCTGCTGGCTGACGGTATTTCGACGGACTCCGGGGACCTGGCTCTTGGCAGGAATGTCCTCGTGGGATTCATGTCCTGGAGGGGCTATAACTTTGAAGACGCGATCCTGATCAGCGAGAGGCTGCTCAAGGACGATGCTTTCACCTCCGTTCATATTCACCGGTTTGAGCTCGAGGCGCGGGATACCAGGCTGGGGCCGGAGGAGGTAACGAGCGACATACCGAACGTCAGTGAGGACGCGCTGAAAAACCTTGACGAAAGCGGGATCATCCGCATCGGCGCGGAAGTGGGCCCCGGCAGCATACTGGTAGGGAAGGTAGCGCCAAAATCCGAGGTGGAGCTCTCGCCCGAAGAAAAGCTGCTGCGCGCGATATTCGGCGAAAAGGCGGGGGATGTCAGGGACGTGTCGCTGAATGTCCCCTCCGGCGTGAGCGGCATAGTCGTGGACGTCAAGGAGCTGTCCAGGAAGAACAGCAGGACGCTGACGAGGGGACAGCGCCGCCTGGATGCGCAGCAGCGCAAGATCGTCAAGGAAGGGTATGACAATATCCTGAAGCAGCTGCAGGCGAAAAAGGCCGAGAGGATACATCAGAAACTCGTCGGGAGCAAGCTCGTCAACGCGCTGGAAGAGGAGGAAACCGGGAAGGTGCTCATCAAGGCCGGACGTACGGTAACGGAAAAGGACCTTTCGAAGTTCACGAAGGCAAATCTTGAAAATGTGTACGTTGAAAACGAGAAGCTCCAATCGAAGATCAACGGCATCGTTATCACCATAAACGGCCAGATCGAGCAGACCATGGCGGAAATGGAGAGGGATCTTGACCGGATCAAACACGGGGATGAGCTCCCGCCCGGGGTTTTGCGCAGGGTGACGGTCTTTGTCGCCAGCAAGAAGAAGCTCCAGGCGGGCGATAAGATGGCGGGACGGCACGGCAACAAGGGCGTTATCGCCAAGATACTGCCTGAAGAAAACATGCCTTATCTCCCGGACGGAACGCCCCTGGACATAGTCCTTAACCCGCTCGGCGTGCCGAGCCGGATGAACATAGGGCAGCTGCTTGAGACCCAGCTTGGCTGGGCGGCTAAAGTTCTCGGCTACAAGATCGCGACGCCAGTTTTTGACGGGGCGAACGAAAAGGACATAAAAGAGGCGATGAAAGCTGCCGGTCTGCCCGAAGTGGGCAAGATAACCCTCCGGGACGGATTTACCGGCAGGCCGTTCGACCAGGATGTGACCGTCGGCTACATATACATGATGAAGCTCGCTCACCTGGCAGACGATAAGATGCACGCCAGGTCCATCGGCCCGTATTCTCTCGTTACGCAGCAGCCCCTGGGCGGTAAGGCCCAGTTCGGCGGGCAGAGGTTCGGAGAGATGGAGGTGTGGGCGCTTGAAGCCTACGGCGCCGCTTACACGCTGCAGGAGCTCCTTACGGTCAAGAGCGACGACGTGGTCGGGCGCACGAAGATCTACGAAACCATCGTCAAGGGCGAGAACATGATTGAGCCGAGCACGCCCGAATCGTTCAACGTCTTGATCAAGGAACTGCAGAGTCTTGCTCTTGATGTCCGTCTTGAGCAAAAGAAAAAAGAAAAAGAACCATTAGCAGGGGTGTAAAATCATGCTGCGAAAAGTGAATAAATTCGACAAAGTCCGGATACAGATAGCGTCTCCCGAGAAGATCAAGGAGTGGGCTACGCGCAAGGTTGGCGCCAGGAACATCCTGTTCGAGGTCAAAAAGCCGGAGACCATCAATTACCGCACGTTGAAGCCCGAAAGGGACGGGCTTTTCTGCGAACGCATCTTTGGTCCGACGAAGGACTTTGAGTGCAACTGCGGCAAGTACAAGAGGATAAAGCACAAGGGCATCGTCTGCGACCGCTGCGGCGTAGAGGTGACCAAGTCAAACGTCCGCCGCGTCAGGATGGGGTGCATAAAGCTGGCCGCGCCCGTTTCGCATGTATGGTTTTTCAAGGCTATCCCCTCGCGCCTGTCAAACATGCTGGACATGAAGATGCGGGACCTTGAGAGGATCCTTTATTACGAGCAATACGTGGTGGTCGACCCGGGCGAAACGCCGCTGAAAAAACAGGAATTGCTGGCTGAAGACCAGTACCTTGAGGCAAAAGAAAAATACGGGAACAAGTTCAAAGCCATGATGGGCGCCGAAGCCGTGCGGGAACTGCTGAAGCAGATGGACCTCGATGCCGTAGGTGCCGACCTGGCGGCGAAGATGTCCGAAAAGAAAGACCTGACCACGCAAAACAGGCTGATGAAAAGGCTCAAGGTGGTCGACGCTTTCCGGAAAAGCGGCAACAAAACGGAGTGGATGATCCTGGATATCATACCCGTTATCCCGCCCGATCTGCGCCCGCTTGTTCCGCTGGAAGGCGGACGTTTCGCGACAAGCGATCTTAACGACCTGTACAGGAGGGTCATAAACCGGAACAACCGCTTAAAAAAGCTTCTTGAGCTTAAAGCCCCGGATGTGATCGTGCGAAACGAGAAGAGGATGCTCCAGGAGGCGGTCGACGCTCTGTTCGACAATGGGAGGCACGGGCGTGAAGTTCTGGGCGCCGGCGGCAGGCCGTTGAAATCGCTTGCGGCCATGCTGAAAGGGAAGCAGGGCCGGTTCAGGCAGAACCTGCTCGGAAAACGCGTCGATTATTCCGGGCGCAGCGTCATCGTTATAGGCCCGGAGCTGCGGTTGAACGAATGCGGCCTTCCCAAGGTCATGGCGCTGGAGCTTTACCAGCCGTTCATCATACGGAAGCTAAGGGAAAAGGGTTTCGTGCACACGATAAAGAGCGCCAAGAAGATGGTGCAGCAGGAAAATCCCGAGGTCTGGGATATTCTTGACGATGTCATCAGGGACCACCCCGTTCTCTTGAACAGGGCGCCTACGCTCCATCGCCTCGGGATACAGGCGTTCCAGCCCAGGCTCGTTGAGGGCAAGGCGATACGGATACATCCGCTGGTCTGCGCCGCGTTCAACGCGGACTTTGACGGCGACCAGATGGCGGTGCATCTTCCGCTGTCGATGGAAGCGCAGATGGAAGCGCGCCTCATAATGAACGCCGCGAACAACATCTTTTCTCCCGCGGACGGGCGGCCGATCGCGGTCCCGTCGCAGGATATCGTTCTCGGAGTGCATTACCTCACGAAAATAAAGGCGGGGGCAAAAGGCGAGGGAAAGACGTTCGCCGACAAGGATGAAGTCATCATGGCTTATCAGGACGGGGAGGTCGATAAGCTCGCGAAGATAAAGGTCCGCGTAAACGGCGAGATCATCGAGACCACGGTCGGCAGGGTCATTTTCAACGATATTTTGCCTGAGGGGATGCCCTTCTATAACGAAACGATGAGCAAAAAGAACGTCAGCCAGGTGATCGCGGACTGCCACAGGATAAAGGGGCACGACGAGACCGTCCGCGTGCTGGACGCGCTCAAAAAACTCGGCTTTGAGGAATCCACGCTTTCCGGCGCTTCGATGGCCGTCGCCGACCTGAGCGTTCCGGAAGAGAAGGAAGGGAAGATAAAGCGCGCCCAGGCCGAGGTGGACAAGATACAGGGCCAGTATCACAGGGGCTTTATAACGGACGGTGAGAGGTACAACAAGATCATCGACATATGGACCCATGTCACCGAGGATGTTTCGAGCCTGGTATTCCGCCACCTCGACAGCTTTAACCCGGTCTTCATGATGGCGGATTCCGGGGCCAGGGGTTCCCGGCAGCAGATAAGGCAGCTCGCCGGCATGAGGGGCCTCATGGCCAAGCCCTCCGGCGAGATCATAGAAACGCCCATTACGGCGAACTTCCGCGAAGGCCTGACGGTACTGGAATACTTTATCTCCACGCACGGCGCGCGAAAGGGGCTGGCCGATACGGCGCTAAAGACCGCCGATTCCGGGTACCTGACGAGAAGGCTGGTCGACGTCGCGCAGGACGTCATCATCAGGGAAATCGACTGCGAGACCATGAACGGCATTACCGCCACGGCTATCATCGAGGGCGACGAGGTCGTGGTCCCGCTGGCCGAGCGCATTACGGGGCGTGTGGCCCTGGACAACATAGTGGACATCATAACCGACAGTATAATCGTAAAGGCCGGTGAGACGATCACCGAAGAGCACGCCAGGAAGATCGAGGCGGCAGGTATAGAAAAGATAAGGATCAGGAGCGTCCTGACCTGCGAGGCGGAAGAGGGCGTTTGCGCGAAATGCTACGGCCGGAACCTCGCCACGGGTAAGTTGGTCGAGATCGGCGAGGCCGTCGGCATCATCGCCGCGCAGTCCATCGGCGAACCGGGCACGCAGCTTACCATGAGGACGTTCCACATCGGCGGCACCGCCAGCAGGACTATCGAACAGTCCTTTTTCATGAGCAAGGAGGACGGTTTCGTGAAGTACCATAACCTCAGGGTGGTCAAGAGCGGGGAGACCGGAAAGTTTGTCGTCCTCAACAGGAACGGGCAGATAAGCATCAACGAGGCCGACGGCCGGGAGCTGGAGAGGCAGACCATTCCGCAGGGCTCTTACATTTTTTTCGAAGACGGGGCGCCGATAAAGAAAAAGACAAAGTTCGCCGAATGGGATCCGTACAGCGTCCCGATATTGACGGAGGTCCCCGGTCGCGTGCAGTACGAAGACATCAAGAGGGACGTCACCATGAAGGTGGAGAAAGACGCGGCAACGGGCGTCAGGACCAAGGTGATAATCGATCAGAAAGGCGATTATCATCCGCAGCTTCTGCTTATTAACGAGAAGAACGAGGTCGAAGCGATATATCCCCTCCCTGTCGGCGCGCATATTATGGTGGAGGACAAGCAGGCTGTCCAGGCAGGCGCCGTGCTGGCAAAGACGCACCGCAAGATGGCGAAGACCAAGGATATCACCGGAGGCTTGCCGCGCGTGGCGGAGCTCTTTGAAGCCAGAAAGCCGAAGGACCCCTCTATCATCAGCGAGATAGACGGGGCGGTCGAGTTCGGCGAGGCGAAAAAGGGCCAGAAAAGG
>JAUWWB010000104.1 GCA_030617085.1 Candidatus Omnitrophota bacterium | reverse complement strand
CCCGGGCAGTTCAGGCAAACGGCCGAAGAGCATGGGCTCGCTTACGGGACGACCGGACCTTTTTCGCGCGAGGACGTGATCCCGGGGATAAAGTTCTTCAGGGAGTTCCAGGAGAGGGCTTTCGCGCTGGGAGAGGGCGAAATAAGCCCCCCGGTATATTCTTCACCAGAAAAAGGCGCCTGTTACATATTGCGCAAGCTCGGGGATATCCCGCGCAGGCAACAGGATTTTGATGAGGTGCGCAAAGATATCATGGTAAACATTGCCGACAGAAAACGCGTCGCCCTGGCCGCGGAAAAAGCGAATGAGCTCTACAAAAAGACTATAGAGACCGGCGTTACCCTGGAACAGACGGCGCGCCTGATGGGCCTGGCGGTCAAGAAAACCGGCCCCGTCGCGCTGAGCGGTTATATCGAAAACATCGGCCCGGCGGGAGAGATCGTCATCCGCGCCATGGAAACGGGACCGGGCAACATCATCCCCCCTGTAACCGTCAAAAAAGGCGCGCTCCTTGCCCGGGTGGACAGGACCATCCCCGCCGACGAAGAAGAGTTCAACAAGAAAAAAGAAACCCTCCGCAAAGGCCTCCTCCTCCGCAAGCAAACAGCGGCGATGGAACGGTGGTTCAGGGAGAATGTGTCGGGGGTTATGCTTAGAAAGCGGCTGGAGGAATTATAGTTCGAGGTTCGGAGCGGCCTAATTGCATGTAGGGGCAGGCCCCTGTGCCTGCCCCTTTTGGTACCGTCACTCGATCAACTTCTTAAGCTCCTTCATAAAATGCGACACGTCTTTGAATCGGCGGTAGACTGAAGCGAAGCGGACGTAGGCTACCTCGTCGAGGGCGTAGAGTTTTTCCATGACCATGTTGCCTATCACGGTGGACTTGATCTCCTGGGCGGCTTTTTTGTGGACCTCTCTTTCGATCTCTTCAACGATCTGTTCTATCCTGTCCATGCTGACGGGGCGCTTCTCACACGCTTTTATGATGCCGACCTTTATCTTTTCCCTGTCAAAGCTCTTGCGCGTGCCGTCTCTCTTGATCACCATGAGCGGCGCCCTTTCCACGTATTCGTAGGTGGTGAACCTTTTCCCGCATTCAAGGCATTCCCGGCGTCTCCTGATGCTTGAGCCCTCCCCGACCGCGCGGGAATCTATGACCTTGTCTTCCATGTTCTTGCAGTAGGGGCACTTCATGGCTTTACCACCGTCATCTCTATCCCGGCTTCGCGGAGAAACTCAAGCGCGAATTCATCGGGGTATTCTCCTTCAATGACGATCTTCCTGATGCCGACGTTTATGATCATCTTGGCGCATATGCTGCACGGCTGGACCGTGATGTACAGGGCGGCGCCGTCAAGGCTCACGCCGTGCCTGGCGGCCTGCAGGAACGCGTTCTGCTCGGCGTGAAGCGCGCGGCACAGCTCATGGCGCTGGCCCGACGCCACGCCGAGCGCCTCCCTCAGGCAACCGACCTGGTCGCAATGCGTGATCCCGGTGGGAGCGCCGTTATACCCGGTCGCGAGCACCTGCTTGTTCTTGACCACCACGGCCCCGACCTTCCTGCGCAGGCACGTGGAACGCGTCGCCACAAGATGCGCGATGCTCAAAAAATACTCATCCCAGCTGGGGCGCTTCACCCCGCCCGTGGTTTCAGCGCGTTTTGTTTTTGTCTTTTTTTCTGCAGCTTTTTTTTCCATCTTCTCCCGCCAGAGGCGGGCAGGCACAGGGGCCTGCCCCTACAATCAATTAGGCCACTCCGAACTCCGAACTCCGAACTAAACCCCTTCCATCTCCTCGATCCAATCCTTATACAACGGAAAAGCCTTCAAGAATTCCGTCACCTCTTCGTGGATCGCGGCGAGCTTCTCCTCGTCTTCGCACGCGGCCATGGCCTTGTCCATGAACTCCGCTATCCTGGCCATCTCATTCTCGCCCATCCCCCTGGTCGTCGCGGCGGGGGTGCCGAGGCGGATTCCGCTGGTGACGAAGGGGCTCTTCTCATCGAAGGGGATCAGGTTCTTGTTGACCGTTATCCCCGCCTTGTCCAGGCACTTCTCCGCGTCCTTGCCGGTGATACCCTTATCGGAAAGATCGACAAGGAGCAAATGGTTGTCCGTTCCGCCGGATACAAGCCTGTAACCCCTCTCCAGCAGCTCCTCGGAAAGACGTTTCGCGTTCTTTACGACATCCTCCTGGTACGTTATGAATTCGGGCTGAAGGGCTTCCTGGAACGCCACCGCCTTGCCCGCGATGACATGCATCAGGGGGCCTCCCTGGATGCCGGGGAAAACTTCCGAATTGATCTTTTTCGCGAATTCTTCTTTGCACATGATCATTCCGGATCTGGGCCCCCTCAGGGTCTTATGTGTCGTCGTGGTCACGAATTCCGATACTGGAACAGGGCTCGGATGGTGTCCCGCGGCGACCAGCCCTGCTATGTGGGCCATGTCCACCATGAGTATGGCGCCGACCTCGTCGCAGATCTCCCGGAACTTCGCGAAATCTATGATACGGGGATAGGCCGAGGCCCCCGCGATTATCATCTTCGGTTTATGTTCCAGTGCTTTTTGGCGTATTTCGCCATAATCCAGCTTCTCCGTTTCCTTGTCCACACCGTAAAAGATCATGTTGAAATATTTGCCCGAGAAGTTCCTGGGGTGCCCGTGCGTCAGATGCCCGCCGCACGAGAGGTCCATCGCCAGCACGGTATCGCCCATGTTCAGCATCGAAAAATAAACGGCCATGTTCGCCTGTGAACCCGAATGGGGCTGGACGTTCACGTGCTCGGCCCCGAAAAGCCTTTTAGCCCGCTCGATAGCGATCTCCTCGGCTTCATCGACGAAACCGCACCCGCCGTAATACCTCGCGCGGGGATACCCTTCGGCATACTTGTTCGTCATCGCCGAAGAGACCGCTTCCATGACCGCGCGGCTGGCGAAATTCTCGCTGGCGATAAGCTCAACCCCCTCGTTCTGCCTCCTGGTCTCATCCAGAACCGCCTGAAATATCCTGGGATCCGTATCTTTCAAGTGTCTCATCTCGATTTTCCTTTTTTCTTAGTCGTTCGCCCCGGAGGCAAAGGGCAGGCACAGGGGCCTGCCCCTACACTTTTCCACGAACTCCGAACTCCGAACTAACACCCTTCCTGAACACCTTCTTCTCAAACTCCGCGATCTGGCTCACGCGCCTCGCGTGGCGGCCTTTCAGCGCGGGGGTCCTTAGCCAAACCTTCGTGATATCCAGGGCCTTCGCGGTGCCCGTCTTCGTCGCCGCCAGGACAAGGACATTTGTATCATTATGTTTACGCGCGGATAAGGCGTCCTCGATGGAAGCGCATACCCCGGCCCTCACCCCGGGAAGCTTGTTCGCGACGACGGCCATGCCTGTGCCGGTCTTGCAGATGAGGATGCCCCTGTCCGCTTTGCCGCCGGAGACTTCTCCGGCCACGGCAAAACCGTACCCGGGATAATCACACGATTCGCCGGAGAAGGTCCCCATATCCTCGACCTTGTGCCGCGCTTTCACCAGCGCCTCCTTTATCTTCTCCTTAAGGGCGAAGCCCCCGTGCTCGGCCCCGATCGCTATTCTTTTAGCCATTTTACCAGCTCCTCTACCGGCGCTTTTATCCGCCTGAAGGTTTCCCTGTAAAAGCTCAGCGGTTTTCCTATGGGATCGGCTATGATGATCTCGCTTTTTTCCCTGTTGAATTCGCCGAGATAACGCACCTTTTCCTCCGCTTCCGGCAGCATGCTCATGATCCTGCTCTTGTGCATCGGTTCCATCACCAGTATGAGATCGGCCCATTTCATGAGATCTTCCGAAATTTTCGTCGATTCCAGCCCACCCGGCCCGATCCCTTCGTCCGCTAGGACCTTGAGTGTCTCAGTAGTCGGGGGCGCCCCGTCCATGCCGAACGTTCCCGCCGACTTCACCTCGACAGACATGCCCTCCTCCCCCAGCCGCTTCTCCAGATAAGCTTCAGCCATGATACTGCGACAACTGTTACCGGTGCAGACGAACAGTATGCGCTTTACATTCTTCATGTCGCGTATTTAAGCCTTCTTTAATTTGCGGTTCTTCTCTTCGACCTTCCCCACAAGCTCTTTTTTGTATTCTTCCAGCTTCTTTGCT
>JAUWWB010000082.1 GCA_030617085.1 Candidatus Omnitrophota bacterium | reverse complement strand
TGTGCTTTTCAATATTTCCGGTGATATCTTTTACGCCTTTTTCGGCGGAAGCGAACTCCTCTTCTTTATCGCGGCGTTTTTCGCTTACCTCCGACAGCCTGTTTTCCAGGGCTTCCACTCTCCTTCCCAGGGCCTCTTTCCTTTCGGTCGCTTCCTCTATCTCCCAGTCCAGGCGCTCGACATATTTTTGGAGTTCCTTCGCTCTTTCCTTATTGATCTCGATCACGTGCCTGTTCTTGTCAATATCCGAGAGGATCCTTATCGCGTCGTTCTCGAGCCCGTGCAGCTCCTCCAACATGCCGTTGAATTCTCCCCTTAACCGGGCAAGAGAAGCGGCGGATCCCTCCAGCTTCGCGCTGAGAGTTTCGGAAAGCTGTTTTAGATCGCCGCTTTCCGCGCCAAGCGAAGTGTTGTCCGCGCTCAACTCTCTGAACTTCTTGCATGCCAGGGTGACCTCAAGGCCCTTGAGCTCTTCATAGCGCACCTTGTACCTTTCCGCCTTGCGGGCCTTGCGCTCGATCGCGTTGATCTGCCTCTCGACTTCGCGTATTATGTCATTGACCCTGGTCAGGTTATCCTGCGTCCGCTCGAGCTTGAGCAGCGCTTCTCTTCTCTTTGTCTTGTAGCGGGTTATGCCGCTGGCTTCCTCGAATATGTACCGGCGCTCCTCGGGCCTGGAGCTCAGGATCATGTCCATCTTGCCCTGCTCGACGATGGAATAGGAACTTGTGCCTATGCCGGTCCCCATAAAAAGGCCGCGGATATCGGCAAGCCTGACGGGCATCTTGTTCAAGAGATATTCACTTTCACCCGAACGGTAAAGCCTGCGGCTGATGGTGACTTCGTCGTAATCGACGGGAAAGGCCCTGTCCGCGTTGGACAGCGTAAGGGAGACCTCCGCGACGTTCACCGGGTCGTGCTTCTCGGTCCCGTTGAAAATGACATCCTGCATGGAGGAGCTGCGCATGGACTTGACGGACTGCTCCCCGAGAACCCACTTTATCGCGTCAACGATATTGCTTTTACCGCAGCCGTTCGGCCCCACGACCGCGGTAACGCCCGGCTCAAATTTCAATTTTGTCTTGTTCAGGAAAGACTTAAATCCGACTATCTCCAGGCTCTTAAAATGCATCTTCTCTCCTTATTTAAGCGTTTTCCCTTCAAGTATTTTCCGCACCAATTTCCCCAACCTGGCAGAAACCAACCAGGTTAACATTCAACCTGGTTGGTTTCTGCTAGGTTGGATCAGGGGGAACCGTTTTTAAGCGAGGATCTTTTTGAAATGGTCTGTAAGAAGAGGGACGACCTTGAAGAGGTCGTCCACTATTCCGTATGTAGCGACGCTGAGGATCGGGGCTTCCGGATCTTTGTTTATGGCGACGATCACGTCCGATGACTTCATGCCTATGAGGTGCTGTATCTGGCCGCTGATGCCGCAGGCGATGTAGAGATTCGGGCATACGGTCTTCCCGGTCTGCCCCACCTGGTGCGAATACGATATCCAGTCCGCGTCGACAGCCGATCTCGAAGCGCCGACGGCCCCGTTAAGCGTCAAGGCAAGTTCCCTTATGATATCAAAATTCTCTTTCGAGCCGACGCCTCTTCCACCGGAGACTATGATATCGGCTTCGGTAAGGTTAACGGTCTCTTCTATCTCCTCGATCATATCTATAAGCTTGCTTCGCGAAGTATATGTTTCGTCGGGGAATTCCTCTTTTATGATCTGTCCTTTTCTTGCCGGGTCCGCCTCGGCTTCCTTCATAACCTTGTGCCTGACCGTCGCCATCTGCGGCCTGGTATTGGGAGAAATGATCGTCGCCATTATGTTCCCCCCGAAAGCCGGCCTGGTCTGCAGCAGCAATCTTTCCTCCAGATCTATATCCAGCCCCGTGCAATCGGCCGTCAGTCCCGCCCTGAGCTTGACGGCAACGCGGGAGATAAGGCTTCTCCCGATCGTCGACGCGCCGCAGAGGACCACTTCCGGTTTATATTTGGATATAAGTTCCGTCAAAACACTGGTGTAAGGGTCATCTTGATACGCTTTGAGTTTGGGAGAATCGACAAGGTAGACCTTATCCGCGCCCCTGGCAATAAGCCCCTTGCACTCCTCCGACATGTTGTGGCCGAGAAGCACCGCGCAAAGGTCCACCCCGAGCTTATCAGCGAGTTCTCTTCCCTTGCCCAGAAGCTCGAACGAAACTGACTGGACCTTGCCCTTTTTCTGTTCGCCGAACACCCAGACGTCCCTGTAAGCGGAGAGGTCGATTTCCGGCGCTTCCTCTTTTTTCTGAATGACTATGGCATCAAACTTGCACGCCTCCGCGCACGCCCCGCACAGAGTGCACTTCATAAGGTCGATGACCGCCTTGTTCTCTTCCATGGTTATGGCGCCGAACGGACACGCCTTGACGCAAAGCGAGCAACCCACACATTTCTCATTCAACACTTTTATCGCGTCAATCTCCGCCATCTGTCCGGTTCCCCCTGTCTAACCTATAATAATATCTTTGATCAGTCCCGCGAGTTCCTTCGACGTCTCTTCGGGTTCACCTTCAAGCACGCGTCCACCTTCCCTGGGCGGCGGGGTGAAGACCTTGACCACCCTCGTGGGAGACCCGTCGAGGCCGATCTTGCCTTCGTCGCAGCCGAGGTCTTCGGCGGTCCAGACCGGTATCCCGGCTTTCCTGGCCCTCATCTTTCCTTTCAACGAAGGCAGGCGCGGCTCGTTGATCTCCTTGACCACCGTCAAAACGACGGGGACCGGGGTTTCGATGATATCGTATCCTTCCTCGGTCATGCGCTCCACGGTCGCGCTCGCGGCATCGATCTTCTCGATCTTCTTCACGTAAGTGACCTGGGGTATGTCCAGGTGCGTGGAAACCCCGGGGCCTACCTGGGCCGTGTCACCGTCCGAGGCCTGCTTTCCGCAAAGGATGACCCTGCAGTCACCGATCTTCCTGATGGCCCGGGCGAGCGTATAGCTCGTAGCCCAGGTATCGCTGCCGGCAAATTTCCTGTCGCTGAGCAGGACGGCCCTGTCGCACCCCATCGAGATGGCCTCCCTCAAAGCCTGCTCCGCCTGCGGGGGGCCCATGCTGAGGGCGACTATTTCCCCTTCGCCCAGCCTCTCCCTGATGCGGAGGGCCTCTTCTATCGCGTACATGTCGAACGGATTGATGACCGCTTCAACACCTTCGCGTTTCAGGGTATTCGTCTCCGGATCTATTTTTACGTCGGTCGTAGCAGGCACCTGCTTAATGAGTACGATTATCTTCATGTTATCCCTGGCCACTCACTTACTTTCTTTAATGCTACGCGAGGCTTTCCTTAATGAGGGAGGAGGCTATGGCGCCCCTCTGTATCTGGTTTGTCCCCTCGTAGATCTGGGTTATCTTCGCGTCCCTCATCAGCTTTTCGACCGGGTACTCCTTCATGTATCCGTAGCCGCCGAAAACCTGCACCGCGTCGGTGGTGACTTTCATGGCGGTATCCGAAGCGAACGTCTTGCACATGGCGGATACCTTGGCTATGTTCTTCGCGCCCGAATCGATCATCTTCGCGGCCGAATAGATCAAGGCCCGGGATGCCTCCACCTGCATGGCCATGTCGGCCAGCATGAACTGCACTCCCTGGAAAGAAGATATCGAGTGTCCGAACTGCTTTCTCTCATGGGAGTATTTGACGGCTTCGTCCAGAGCCCTCTGCGCTATGCCTACGGCCTGGGCCGCGACACCCGGCCGGGAATGGTCAAACGTCTTCATGGCCACTATGAAACCAAGACCCTCTCTGCCGAGGATGTTTTCCTTCGGAATACGGCAATTGTCGAATATGACCTCCCTGGTCGCGGAACTTCTGATGCCCATCTTGTTCTCTTTTTTTCCGAAGCTCACCCCGGGGGTATCCTTCTCCACGATGAAAGTGCTCGCGCCCCTTGCTCCCCTCGCCCTGTCCGTCATCGCGACCACCGTGTAGATCTCGGCTTCGCCCGCGTTGGTGATCCACTGCTTGGTGCCGTTAAGGACGTAGTGATCACCTTCTTTTTTGGCGGTGGTCTTTATGCCGCCCGCGTCCGAGCCGGCTTCCGCTTCGGTAAGGGCAAACGCGGCAAGCTTCTTGCCCGAAGCGATATCCGGGAGGTATTTTGCTTTCTGTTCCTCGTTACCGTAAAGGATGATCGGGAACGTCCCCAGCCCCGTCGCGGCAAAACCCAGCGAGATGCCCCCGCATCCCCATGAAAGCTCTTCGGTGGCGATCGCCAGCTCAAGCACTCCTCCGCCCATACCGCCGTATTCTTCGGGAATATAAATGCCGCAGATGTCCGACTCGGCGAACACTTTCATTATGTCCCACGCGAACTCCCCGCTTTCATCATATTCGGCGGCTACGGGCTTTATCTTTTCTTCCGCGATCTGACGGCACAGATCCTTGATCATCTGCTGTTCTTCTGTCAAAAGATAATCCATATTCTGTCTCCTTGTCCTTATCGTTTGAATCGTAGACGCCTGAAATGGCTTCTACACTACACGTCAGCAATCACAAGGCGCAACGGCCAAGTATTGGATACCGGAACGGCTACCCCTTAAACCTCTTGATGATAAGAGTGGCGTTATGCCCGCCAAAACCAAGTGAATTGCTGAGGGCGACATTGACTTCCGCTTCCCTGGCCTGGTTGGGGACATAATCCAGATCACATTCGGGATCGGGATGTTCGTAGTTGGTGGTAGGGGGTATGACTTTTTCTTCAATCGCCCTGGCGCAGGCAATGAGTTCCGCCGCGCCTGTCGCACCGAGCAGGTGACCGGTAACCCCTTTAGTGGAACTGACGGCAAGCTTGTAGGCGTACTCGGCGAAAACTGATTTTATGGCGGCTGTCTCCATTTTATCGTTCAGAGGCGTCGATGTGCCGTGCGCGTTGATGTAATCCACATCTTCGATATTCACACCGGCATCCTTGAGGCAAGCTCTCATGCACCTTATCGCGCCATCTCCGCCGGGATCGGGCGCCGTCATGTGATAAGCGTCGCCGCTCATGCCATAGCCGGCCATCTCGCAGTATATGTGCGCCCCCCTTTTCCTGGCGTGTTCCAGCTCTTCCAGGATAACGACCGCCGCCCCTTCACCCATGACGAACCCGTCCCTCTCCCTGTCAAAGGGACGCGACGCCTTCTCAGGCTCATCGTTATGCGTGGAAAGCGCTTTCAGGGCGCAAAAACCCCCGAAGCCCATCTTTGTCGTAGCCGCTTCAGTCCCGCCGGCGGCCATCATATGATATGATG
>JAUWWB010000109.1 GCA_030617085.1 Candidatus Omnitrophota bacterium | reverse complement strand
CACCACGTAGCGGCGGCCCTCGCGGAGCGCTTCCTTCGCATTGAGGCCTTCCATGTACCTGGTGGCTTCCTCGGTGTAGTTGACGCTGTATTTCTGATAAATATTGTTCATTCTGATCTCGTAAACGCTCTTCTCCGAGAGCTCGTAGGAATCCATTCCCGGCAGAAGCCTTACAAGGACGCCGGCTATGTTCTGAAGTTTTCCAATATCCCGGATCCTGCGCACATTTTCCTGCGTCAGGGTCGCTATCTCCGGGTTCATGAGCTCAATGATATCCCGCCGGGCCTTGCCGACGAAATCTTCCAGGATATCCTCGACCTCCCCGAGCTGTTCTTCATCTATATCCAGAAGCGCGGCAATGGCCTTCTGCCCTTGTGTCTTTTGTTCAAGTTCATCTATCATCGCGTCTTTGCCTTCCGCCCCTAACCGCACGATGCTGACATTAAGCTCTCTTTCAAGCCTCTCGATACGGCCTTTACCACTCAGCGCGACAAAGGTATTGTCAGAAACGCCTATGATCACTCCAAACTCTTCGGATCGTTCCATCTCTTTAGTGCGATAGATCTCTTTCATCTTTTCATCGAAAAGCCTGCCGTACAGAGGATCTTTCTTTATCCTGCTGACCCTGGTCTCCACTTTGTTTTTGACTATTTCGTTTATCTTCTCATCCGTCATTCCTTCCCAATTCTCCAGGATCCGTGAACAGTTTTCCGCATTGGTAAACTCCACGGCCGTCTTCAATCTGGGTATGAGAGAAAAAGGAACACCGGCGACAAGAGGTGTTTTGTATTTGCGATACAGGTACAGGCTGAACAAGATTGACTTTTCAAGCCTGGCGACATCGCCGCATATACTCGCGGATAGGCCCCTCTGGTGTGCCGCGCTAACAACTTGCTCCATTATTCCCATTATTTCCTTATCAAAATGGCGAGGCATAATTTCCGCTCTTGAAATATTTTTGACGCTGGAGATCAGATCGTTGGTGCCTATGCTCATAAAACTTAACTTCAAAAACCCGTTATCCAGCAAACTCTCGAGGTTTCTCACCGCATCCTTATCCTCAACCATGATGCCTATGGGCATCTGCCCAAGAACCGTTTCATCGATGTCTTGATATTTCCCCTCCGTCATTATCTCATTTTTCGCTTCTTCAAGGATCCCGCGCATGAACTTTATATCATCCACGGTTATCACCATGGGAAACATCACCCTGATGTTCTTGTATTTCGACCGCGCGTATGCCACAAGCATCGCCTTAAGCTGTGTCTTCAGCGCTTCTCTCCCGGGTTCTGTCCTGTAATAATCAAAACTGTAAATGCCGGAGATGTGCGTAAGCGCGCCGCATTCCTTGTCGTCCCTCTTATCGTAGGTTCTCAAAGTTAGCGGTTTGTCCGCCAGATCGGCTATGCCAAGATACATTTTTTCCTGCATCCCAAGATCGGGCGGAGTCTCCCGGATATACATGTACGCCATTCTCGCCAGAGCTACCCCGTCGCCGCCTTTTTCATATATGGCGCGCATTCTCCCAAGCGCTCCCTCTTCCAGGATGCCAAAGTCTCCTTTTTCCAGGTGATAAGGAAGGTTAATATTGCCGTAAATGGGCATTTCCAGATCATCAAGCGTTCTCGCTGTTTCCCTCTCCTCTGGCCTTCTTCTTTCGTTTTCGTCATAGAAATCTTTCATCACCTGGTTTGCGACCACCTCACCAGCCCAGCCTCTACCCTCCCGGGTTTCACTCCCCAAAAGAAGGTATGATTTGAGATCGGTCTCAGAAGTATACATAGCCGCTGTTTCTCCCGTCTTGAGGAAGTCGTCAAATACCGCCTCGGGCAAACCAAGAAGAAACCGGGCACCACTGGCCGTAGCCAGTATGGCAACGTGCTCCTGCGTGGAACCGTGGCAGCATACAAAATTCCTGATCCCGTATTTCTCCAGAAGCATCCTTAGGACAAGTTCGTTCCTTATCATCACTTTCGATGCTACTATTACTTCACGGCCTTCTTTCCTGGCCTTCTCCGCGAATTGGTCCATTCCCTCTATCACGATTTCCTCTATCTCTACCTCATGACAGATATCGCTTATCACCCTTTCCGCTACGGCGCCTTCTCTTTGTCTCTGCTCACCCGTCTTTGCGGGATACTTCTCGTTAAGCCACTGAAACAGACTAAAACGGGCAGTATAGTTGCCCTCCGCTATCTTACCCTTAGCGGCATGCATTATTTCTTCTGCCAGATCCCTCTCGCCATTTTTGAATTTCCCTTTGCTGTCAGCGCGCTTGAAACTTGTGTAGAGATTCTCCTGTTCCGCTTCAACTTCACCAGGAAAGATCTTGTACCCTTTATCCAGGCTTCCCACTATATGACCCATCAAATTCTTCACGCTTGCGGCACCGTCTCCACCAAGAGAGGCGGCAAAGAACTCACTGAATCCCTCGACTACGCTCCTCATCTGAAGCGCGGCGTTGGGTTTTCCGGCCTCAATAGAGAACTTCCCTAGCATATCCAGCAGCAACATGGACATCACCGTGCTCATTTGCCTGGCCTGGCCCTTCATTCTCGACGCCTCCGTTTTATACCGGTATATCAATGGTCTCAGCACGCTTTCCAGATGTATTCTTTCCTTCTCAACGTTTGTTTCGTCAATATCATAGGTCAAACGCGCCTCACCAGGATCACCTTGCTCGGCAGTATAGTTCCAGACAAGTGCATCCCGGACACCGCCGGGCAGACCATTGGATTCACATTGAACTTTCTGTGGAAGTATATGCTGTTTGCGGCACAACTTCATGGCCTCCGCAAGGCTGCGCCTATTGTTCCCAACGTCTTTTACACTAAAACCGGCATCGGCCAGAATGTCCGGAAGCCGCGCATCCACTTTCGCCACAGCTCCACCGGATTCCCGCAACTGGTACAACATTAAAGACCCGTTATCGTCTTGAAGGAAGAGCTGATACTCATTTCTGATAGATATGTCTTCCTCGACCAATTTCTCCCTGAAGCGATTTTCATCCTTTGCTTTGCCGCCCTTCATCATAATGACCTGTGTGCATGTGCGTCCGTCCGCGTTTATTCTTGACAAGTCGTTGAGGGCAGCGACCTCCTGACTTTCCCCTCTTTCCTGAGCCCGGCGCGCAAAAAGAAAAATAGACCATAAGCTGCAGATATCTTCGTAAAGTCTACCCTTATGTTGCGATATATACCCGTCAGTGAACATGTTTTCCAGACACCTGTCAGCGAACTCGACGGTAACAGGTTCTACGTGTCTTAAACGTTCCGGCAACGTATGGTTATATGCGTCGAACACGCCCCTGTCTTTCTTTATTCTTTCCAAAATAATATCTTTGATCTCACCGGGGTCAGTGCTGTCGATTGAAGAACGGCCTATCCGTTGCAAAGCCGTTTCTTCCCCCCGGGAAATCCACCTGGCATCCTCCTCTATTGATGCTAAAGCGGAATCCTTTGACTTGCCCAACGCTAAAGCCCAATAGACGCGTATGACTTCGCCTTTTATTATGTTGCTCTTTTCCAGGAAGCTTAGGGTCTGTTCCGGCGTTTCTACTTCGTATGTGTTCTTATAATATATCTTCTTAAACAGGTTCATGCCGTTCTCTATGACGTCTGAGGCGACGAGGACAGAGACGATCACGCGCGCTTCCTCTTTCTCCGCCTCATCCCAATCCTGCCCACCCAGGAAGCTTTCCAGTTCCCCGATGTGGTGATGGAAAAGTATCGCCGTTTCTATCGTCGGCGGAGCGGCGATATCCTTCTCATCCAGCGCGCGCAGCGACGCCGGTCCCTGGAACCGGTCGAGAGCATAATCTATTTCTTCAGGCGTAAATTTACCTTTTTCTTTCTCGAACAGGTCACGCAGCTTTTCATACCCCTCAATATCCCTTGACACGCCCTCCGGCAGTTCCACGCCTTTCTCCAACAGGCTCTTCCTCAGCGCCTTAGCGTTTTCGGCATCATCCACGGGATCCGCCGGCCCTCCCAGATCGTGTGCCAGAGCGGCGGCCCTGATCTTGTTAACAAGAT
>JAUWWB010000001.1 GCA_030617085.1 Candidatus Omnitrophota bacterium | reverse complement strand
GTCATGAGGCGCTGGACATGGACCTTTATCTCAGGATCGCCCCGGAGATATACCTGAAAAAACTCCTCGTCGGCGGGTTTGAGAAGGTGTTCGAGATCAACCGCTCTTTCCGGAACGAGGGCATTTCCACAAGGCATAACCCCGAGTTCACCATGATGGAAGTCTATGAGGCTTATTCCGACTGCGCCAGCATGATGAGGCTTACGGAAGACCTTATCCGTTCGGCGGCGAAGGCCATACTTGGGACGGAGCGGTTCACGTACCAGGGCAGGGATGTGGACCTGACCGTCTGGAAGAAGGTGTCGTTCGCGGAGCTCATGGAGAAGAACTTCGGTATCGAGGTCGACGAACCTCTGGACGGCTGGGTGGACAAGCTCAGGGCGAAAGGCATAAAGGTCGAAGGCGATACGGTCGGCAAGACGCAGCTTTTAAACATAGTCGGCGAGTTGGTCGAGCCCGAGGCGGAAACGCACCCGGTATTTGTCGTGGACATGTTCAAGGAGCTGAGCCCGCTGGCAAAGGAAAAGAAGGACGCGCCCGGCCTCGTCGACAGGTTCGAGCTGTACATCGGGGGGATGGAGATAGCGAACGCGTATTCGGAGCTGAACGACCCCCTTGACCAGCGGAAGAGGTTCGAAGAGCAGGCGGAGCGAGACCCCGAGGTGATGGTCGATGAGGATTTTCTACGCGCCCTTGAGTACGGGATGCCGCCCGCCGGAGGCCTGGGCATAGGCATGGACCGCCTCGCGATGATATTCACCGATTCAGCAAGCATCCGCGAAGTGATCCTCTTCCCGCACATGAGGCCGGAGTAGGTGGCGAGCGGAATATGTGGACTTCATTCATTAGCCTAAAATACTTTCTGGCGAAAAGAAAAGAAGGCATGATATCCCTGATAGGGGGCATCTCGGTGCTGGGGGTGGCGCTGGGGGTTGTGGCTCTTATTGTCGTTATTTCGGTGATGAACGGGTTTGATGCCGAAGTCCGCGAGAAGATCATCGGGACTTACGCGCACCTCGTCGTGCAGAAAGAAGGGGGCATAGACGATCATCCGGCGTTGATATCCCGCATCGAGTCGATGCCGGAAGTGAAGAGCGCCGCGGGCTTTGTGACCGGCCAGGCGGTTTTGAGGGCAAAGGGTTCCGTTACGGGCATACTTTTGAAAGGGATCGATACGGAAAAGGAATCAAAGGTCACCGAAGTGATCAGGTATACCGGGGAAGAGGCCACGCGGCTCAAAGGCGATACCATAATCCTGGGCAGCGAGCTGATGAAGAACGAGAGGATTTCCGTGGGAGATACCGTGGAGGTCGTCGTGGGATATTCGCTGACGGATCTGGAAAAAAGCGGATTGAAGGTTATCGGAAGCTTTACCTCGGGACGGTATGATTATGACGCGCACATGGCCGTAGTGGGGCTCCCGACGGCCCGTAAACTTTTCCGGACAGGCCAGAAGATAACGGGTATCGGCCTGAGGCTGGAAAACGCGATGAAGGTAAGCGGGATAAAGTCGCGCCTCGAGTCCATGCTGAAATACCCTTATGTCGTGAGAAGCTGGATGGACATGGACCGCAACCTGGTGTCCGCGCTGGCGCTTGAGAAGAAGATGATGTTCATATTGCTGGCGCTCGTGATCATGGTCGCCTGTTTTAATATCGCCGGCTCCCTTATGATGATGGTCATGGAAAAGACCAGGGATATCGGAATACTAAGGGCCATCGGGGCCAACTCGCGCGGGATAAGCCTTGTTTTTCTTCTTCAGGGGGCGATGACGGGCCTGGCAGGCGTCATGCTTGGCGGATTCGGCGGTGTTTTCCTGGCCAGGAGGGTCAACGCAGCGGCGGACTTTATCGAAAGGATTACCGGGTTCTCGGTCTTCCCCAACGACGTGTATTACTTTACGGAAATACCCGTCAAGGTGACCGCGCCGGACGTCGGTACGATCATCGCCGTCGCCATGTTTCTGGCGCTGGCAGCGGGCCTCTACCCCGCGTGGAAAGCGTCGCGGCTGGATCCGGTGGAGGCTATAAGGTACGAATAGTAGGGCGGACGGGTTGGTGATTTATGGTAATTCATGGTAATTTATTGTGACGGAATTTCAATAATTGATTGTAATTGATGGTAATTGATCGTAATTGATAGTAGTTGGTAGTAATTTATGGCAATTCATTGTGATACTGGCTGGTGGGTTGGGCGTGGCTGCACTCCGTCAAACAACAAATAACAACGAATTACTATAAATTACGCTTGTTGTAATTTATTGTGGCTTATGATTATTGCTAAAGGCGTTAATAAGACATACAGGTTTGGGGGGGGCATTGTCCGGGCGGTTAAAGGTGCGGATCTTCGGATCGGTGAGGGGGAGCGCGTATATATTCATGGTCCTTCCGGGGCAGGGAAGTCTACTTTGCTGCATGTGATCGGCGGGCTGAGCCGGCCTACGGGGGGGGAGGTGCTGTTTCGGGGGAAAGATATATACAGCCTTGGCGACGGGAAAAGAAGCCGGCTCAGGAATCGGCACTTTGGGTTTGTTTTTCAGCTTTATCATCTCCTGCCCGAGCTGAGCGTGCTGGAGAACGTGATGCTGCCGGCGATGATAAGAAAGGGAGAGCCGGTCAGGGGCATGAGGTCGCGCGCCGCGCGGCTTCTGGAATTCGTGGGCATGGGCGGGCGTCTGCGGCACAGGCCCTCCCGGCTATCGGGAGGCGAGGCCCAGAGGACGGCCATAGCGAGGGCGCTGGTCAATGAGCCCGATGTCTTATTCTGCGACGAACCGACCGGCAATCTCGATTCGAAAATGAGCAAAGAAATTTACAGGCTTATCCGCTACATCAGCGAAAAGAACGCCATGAGCGTCGTAGTAGTCTCGCATCGCAAAGTCGACAGGGACTTCTTTCACAGCGAGCATGTGATGGAAGACGGGGTGCTGCAAAAAGAAGGGACAATAGATGGGGCGTAAGGTTTTTCTGAACGGGGAATTTGTTGACAGCGAAAACGCGTGCGTGTCCATTTTTGACCATGGGGTCCTTTACGGCGACGGGGTGTTTGAGGGTATAAGGGCGTATAACGGGAGGGTGTTCCGCCTTGAGGAGCATCTGGACCGGCTCTATTCGAGCGCGGAGGCTATCAGGCTCGAGGTGCCGATGACGAAGGGGGCCTTTCATGATAAGATCGTCGAAACGCTCAGGCTGAACGACCTGGATAACGCGTACATCCGCGCGGTCGTGACAAGGGGAGCCGGCGATCTCGGGCTGGACCCACGCAAGTGCAAGGCCCCGGCCGTGTTCATAATCACCGATAAGATAGCCCTGTACCCCGGGGAGCTTTACGAAAGCGGCCTGGCCATAGTCATAGCGAAAACGAAACGCAACCACCCCGCTTCGATGAACCCGCGGGTAAAATCACTGAACTATTTGAATAATATCTTTGCGAAGATAGAGGCCATCGACGCGGGGGTCGAGGAAGCTCTCATGCTTTCGGTCGACGGATACGCGGTCGAGTGCACCGGGGACAACATTTTCATCGCTAGCGGCGGAAAGCTCTACACCCCTTCGAGCGATCTCGGCGCGCTCGAAGGCATAACGCAGAAAGCCGTCATCGAGCTGGCGCAGAAAAGGGGTATTAAGACCGAATACGGCAGGATGCTCCCCGATGAGCTTCTGGAAGCGGATGAATGCTTCCTGACAGGGACGGCGGCGGAGATCATACCGGTGGTGGCGATAGACGGAAAGCAGATCGCCTCCGGCTCACCCGGCGAGATCACCCGCCAGCTCCGCCAGGATTTCAGGGAGCTTACGCGCGCTGAGGGGGTTGAGTATTAGTTCGTAGTTCGTAGTTCGTAGTGGCTACCCCCAATTGTCATCCTGAGCGAAGCGAAGGATCTCCGGGGTGTCGCGCTGGCAGAGATCCTTCGCTTCGCTCAGGATGACAGGGGTGGTCCGGAGTTCGGAGTGATTTTGCTCCACCCGAATAGGCGGGGCTTTCCAGCCCCGCAAAAGCGAGGTGACTGGATGAAATGTGATATTTGCGGGGTGCGGGAGGCTACGGTTCATTTGACCGAGGTCATTAACGACAAGGTCACTAAACTTCATCTCTGTGAAGAATGCGCCAGGAAGAAGAGCGAGGAGATGCAGTCGCATTTCGGCTTGACCGATCTTCTGGCGGGCCTGATGGACCTGTGGCCGTCCATGGCGGAAGATCGGGTGCGGAGGGAAGCCGGGGTGAAATGCCCTGTCTGCGGCATGACGTACCAGGATTTCCAGAAAACGGGCAGGCTCGGGTGCGGGCAGTGCTATGAGACGTTCGCGAAGGAACTGGGGGCGCTGCTCAGGAAGATCCACGGCTCGGACCGGCACGCGGGGAAGATGCCCTTCAAGGGCAAGGAGGCGCTCAAGGAGCAGAAGGACCTCCAGCGCCTGAAAACCGAGCTGAACGAGCTTATCCGGGCGGAGGAATTTGAAAAGGCCGCCCTGGTGCGGGACAGGATAAAGGACATTGAGGAAAAACTAAAGGAACAGGGCTAGAGACAATGAAACTAAATGACCTCGTGTACAGAAAAAGCGAGTGGCTCAAAGGCGAAGGGCCTAAATCGAACATAGCGATATCCACGCGCGTGAGGGTCGCCAGGAACGTAAAGGGGCACATCTACTTTAACCGCGCCGGTGACAGGCAGCGCGAAGAGACGCTTGATACCGTCGTTTCGGCGTTGAAGAAGAGCGGCTTTTTCAAGAACGCGCTTTTTCTCAGGGTCAAAGACGTCTCCGAGCTGGACAGGACATTCCTGGTCGAGCGGCACCTGATGAGCCGGGAGCACATGCGCCAGTTCGAGCACAAGGCCCTTGTAGTGGACGAAAGCGAGATAGTGAGTGTCATGCTGAACGAAGAGGACCACATAAGGCTCCAGGTGATACAGTCGGGGTTCAACATAACGGAAACCTGGAGGATCGTGGACGACATAGATACCGACCTCGGGCGGTATCTATCATTTGATTACTCCGGCAGGTTCGGCTACCTGACGTCCTGCCCGACGAACACGGGGACGGGGCTCAGGGCGTCGGTCATGCTGCATCTGCCGGCCCTGGCGATGACCGGCCAGATAGATAACGTGTTTGACGCTATCTCAAAACTGGGATTGACCATGCGCGGCTTTTACGGAGAGGGGACGGAAGCGCTGGGGGATTTTTTCCAGATCTCCAACCAGTTCACCCTGGGGCATTCCGAGATGGATATACTTTACAACCTGGAGAGGGTCATAAATAAGATCGTACTGAGGGAGGAAGCCACCAGGGAAGACCTCCTTAAGAGGAAAAGGGAGGAGATATCCGACAGGATATTCCGGTCTTACGGGACGCTGAAGAGCGCGAGGATAATAACATCGGACGAGACTATAAAGCTGTTATCCTCCATCCGCCTCGGGGTGGATCTGGGTTTGATAAAGGATATCAACATGGCCAGGATAAGCGAGGTGCTGCTCTTCACCCAGCCGGCGCATCTGCAGAAGATAAACAACAAGGAGCTTTCCCCTTACGAACGCGACATTAAGCGGGCGGATCTACTGCGCCAGAAGCTTGTAGGAGACTGAACCGGAAACATATAAACGTATGGAGCATACAGGAGGTATAGACGATGGCGGCATTTAACAGGTTTACTGAACGGGCGAGAAAAGTGATCCTTTTAGCTAAAGAAGAGGCGAAAAGGTTTAGCCACGACTACATCGGGACCGAGCACATATTGCTCGGGCTGGTCAAGGAAGGCGAAGGCGTGGCGGCGGCGGTGCTGAGTAGCCTGGGGCTGGATTCCGAAAACATACGCCTCGAAGTGGAGAGGCTCGTCCAGCCGGGTGAGGGGAAGATCGTGGGGAACGAGATACCCTTTACCCCGAGGGCCAAAAAGGTCATAGAGCTTGCCATGGACGAGGCGCGCAATCTCGGGCACAACTACATCGGCACCGAGCATCTTCTTCTGGGGCTTATCCGTGAAGGTGAGGGCGTGGCGAGCCAGGTCCTCGTAAACATGGGACTGGACCTGAAAAGCGTGCGGAACGAGATACTGAAACTTCTGGGCTCAGCCGTTCCCGAGTATACCGTCACAGGCGAGGAGAAGCGTAAAAAGAAGAGCAAGACTCCCGCGCTGGATTCGTTCGGGAGGGACCTCACCGAAATGGCCAGGGCGGATGAGCTCGATCCAGTCATAGGCAGGGGCAAGGAGATCCAGCGCGTGATCCAGATCCTGAGCCGCAGGAAGAAGAACAACCCCGTTTTGATAGGTGAAGCGGGAGTGGGAAAGACCGCGATCGTCGAGGGGCTGGCCCAGAATATCGTCTCCGGAGACATTCCCGAAGTGCTCAAGGGGAAGAGGCTCCTGATACTGGACCTTGCCATGATGATCGCCGGCACGAAATACAGGGGACAGTTCGAGGAGCGCCTGAAAGCCATCATGAAAGAGATAAAGGACACCCCCGAAGTCATCGTTTTCATCGATGAGATACACACGCTGGTGGGCGCCGGTGGGGCGGAAGGCGCCATAGACGCTTCCAACATCATGAAGCCGTCCCTGCAGCGCGGGGAGATACAGTGCATAGGGGCCACCACCCTGGATGAGTACCGTAAGAACATCGAGAAGGACCCGGCCCTGGAAAGGCGCTTCCAGCCCGTGACGGTCGATCCGCCGGCGGTTGAGGAGACCATTGAAATACTGAAGGGGCTGAGGGACAAGTACGAAGCCCACCATAAGATAAAGTATTCTGACAAGGCCCTGGAAGCCGCCGCGAAGTTATCGGACCAGTATATCAGCGGACGGTTCCTCCCGGACAAGGCGATCGACCTGATAGATGAAGCGGGCGCGAAGGCGAAGCTCTCCATCATGGTGATGCCTGAAGAGTTGAAGGAGATGGAAAAGAAAATAGAAGAGTTCAAGCGGGAGAAAGAGGAAGCCGTCAAGAACCAGGATTTTGAACAGGCCGCCCGGTTCAGGGATTCCGAGCGCAAGGCCAGGCAGGAGCTGGAAAAAAAGCGCCAGGAGTGGAAGAGCGGGCAGGCCAAGCGGGAGGTCGTGGTCTCTGACGACGATATCGCTACCATAGTCTCCGACTGGACCGGGATCCCTCTGGTAAGAGTGGAAGAAAAAGAATCGGAGAAGTATCTCAAGCTCGAAGAGACCCTCGGGGGGCGGGTCATCGGCCAGCAGGAAGCGATAACCGCGATAGCGCACGCGGTCCGCAGGTCGCGCGCCGGCATAAAAGCCCCGAACCGTCCGATAGGGACGTTTATCTTCATGGGTCCGACCGGTGTCGGGAAGACCTTGCTGGGGCGGAAGCTGGCGGAGATCATGTTCGGCGGCGAGGACGCGATCATCCAGATCGATATGTCCGAGTACATGGAAAAGTTCAACGTCTCCAGGCTTGTCGGTGCCCCTCCGGGGTACGTGGGCTATGAAGAAGGCGGCCAGCTGACGGAAAAGGTCAGGAGGAGGCCTTACGCGGTGGTCCTTCTGGACGAGATCGAAAAGGCCCACCCGGATGTCTTTAACATCCTCCTACAGGTGCTCGATGAGGGCCGCCTTACGGATTCATACGGCAGGAAGGTGAGTTTCAAGAACACCATACTTATCATGACGTCGAACATCGGGGCGGATCTGATGAGGAAGACCGGCGCCATAGGGTTCAAGACCCGGGAGGAAGAGGAGACGTACCAGGATATGAAGACCCGCCTGCTGGAGGAGGTCAAGAAAGCGTTCAAACCGGAGTTTCTCAACAGGGTGGACGACGTCATCGTCTTCAGGAGCCTGAACAGGGAGAATCTCAGAAAGATAGTGGAGATAGAGATCAAGGAAGTCCAGGAGAGGGTGCTGGAGAAGAAGGTCGAGATAACGCTCGACGATAAGGCAAAGGATTTTCTTATCGAAAAAGGTTTCGACAAGGTCTTCGGGGCGCGGCCCCTTAAGAGGACCATACAGCGCTATCTGGAAAACCCCCTGTCCGAGGAACTGTTGGCCGGGTCGTTCAAAGAGGGGTCAAAGGTCAAGATAACGTACCTTAAAGGGAGAACGGAACTCAAGTTCGTAGAGTCTGCGAAGTGAGACAGTAGAAAATATCCGTCCGCGGCTGGGGCTGAGACAGATGAGAGGGATCGTTTACCGGCAGAGAAAGACCAGGCTTCTGGCCCTGGCCATGGGGTTGGCTGCCGTATATTTTTTCAGCTTCTATGAACCGTATTTACTTAAGCGGTTCGCGGAGTGCGGGGTCTCGAAACTTATCCCGGACAGGCTGACCGTCCGGATAGAGGATATTACCGGCGGCATGTTCCGGAACATCATATTCCGGAACGTGGCGTTCTCCACCGGAGAGGGCGGGAAAGAAAAGGTTTTCCGCCTGGAAAGGGTGGAGTTATCGCGCCACGCGTGGCGGCAGATCCTGGGGATAGGGCTTGCCGGAAGCGGCACCGGGCATTCGCCCGGGCATGTGGTCATATACGCGGCCGAGGACAATCCTTTTGTCCGGGGATTCATAAAGCTGCGCGGTTATCCCGAAAGGGTCGAGCTCTTCGGGCATGTGGCGCCGGTCGTGCTGGGCCAGAGCAGGAAAACCGGCGTAAAAGGCGTTTTTTTCAAACGCGAAGACGGCAAATACGACTGTGATGTCCTCTGGGGCGGCAAACTGAAGATCACAGGCACGCTGGACTTCCCGGGACGGTCGATAGATCTCAGATTTGTTCCGCTGGCGAGAGATAAGGGGGCATCGAAGATATCGGCCTCCATGGATGATAACGGGGTCCTCAGGGCCTATTCCCGCCTGGACAGGGCGGACATATTCGGCGCGGAAGTCATCGGGGACCTCCGGGTATATTACAAGAGTTCCGGAACTCCGGAATTTTCTTTGAAAGCCGGGAACCTGGTCGTTAACAAGCGTCCGTTCTGGGACGTTACAGTTGAAGGGGGCTTTTCTCCCGCGCACGACGCGATATTTATCGATAAAGCCGCGTGGGGTGAGCGGGTCGTTTTAACCGGAGACGCGGGCCTGCGCGCTCCCTATCCGGTGAACCTGAGATTGTCAATCGATGACGTGGAGCTGAAAGAGCTGGGCGGGATGTTGGGAAACGGCGAAACGCCGCTTTCGGGTACGGCCCGGGTCGATATAAAAGCCGTCGGGCCCATTAAAACAGCCGTAGTAAACGGCCGGCTGTACATAGGCGAAGGGTCGCTCGGGAACATGGAATTTCGTTCTCTGTTCGCGACACTGAAGGGCCGCCTGCCCGTGGTCAGGGTAACCGATTCCCGGGCCGTAAAAGCCGGCGGACATATTATTATCGGCGGCGAGATGGATTTCAGCAAGTTATCGGAGAACAAGGCGTTTGACGACCTGGTCTTTGAAACCGATAACAGGGTCGCCGTCTGGGAGGACTGGCAGATATCCAAGGAAGAGAGCGTCGGCGTGGTGGAGGCGAGGAAGAACAGGATGATCGTGAGCACGTCCATGGAAGACAGCGGCCTGTGGGAGAAGGTGGCCGCGGAGGATCCCGCTCAGAAGGAACTCGGATTCAGATACAAGATCGACGAAACCGGAAGCCTCAAGCTTGATATTGACGAAGAAAGGGATTTTTTGGCCCTGGAGCACAGGATAAGGTTTTAGGGGGTGGAGTTGAGGCCGTTCAGAACATTCGCGGAAAAAATATTTTCCGGCGTGAGAGGCCGGGTGATAGGATTCTTTGCCTACATCGGCGGGCTCGTAACGCTTTTCGCGCAGACCGTGTTCTGGCTTTTCAGTCCGCCTCTCCGGAAATGGCAGATCCTGGAACAGATGAACAAGATCGGCGTCGCCAGCTTTCCGATCGTGTTCCTGATAACGCTTTTTACGGGCATAGTCCTGGCGCTGCAAAGCGCGTACCAGATGCAGAAAGTGTCCGCTGAAATGTACATAGCGTCGCTTGTCGCGCTTTCTATCACGCGCGAACTGGGGCCGGTGCTGGTGGCTCTGATCATCGCCGGCCGGTGCGGAGCGGCGATAACCGCGGAACTCGGGACGATGAAGGTCACGGAGCAGATAGAGGCCCTGGAGACCCTGTCCGTTAACCCCGTCCAGTATCTGGTGGTGCCAAGATTTCTCGCGATGCTTATCATGGTGCCGCTTTTGACGATCTACGGGGATTTCTGCGGGATAGTCGGCGGATACCTGATAGGTGTGGGCAAGCTGCACATAACGCACGGCATGTACATCAAGATGACGTTTGACCCGCTTGTTATCAAAGATGTAATGACGGGGCTGATAAAAAGCTTTTTCTTCGCGTTGATCATATGCCTGATAGCCTCTTATGAAGGAATGAACTCGCAGGGCGGGGCCGAAGGGGTCGGCAGGGCGACTACCGCCAGCGTCGTTAAGAGCTTTATGCTGGTCATAATCGCCGACTGCTTTTTTACGGCGCTTTTTTATTTTACCGTGGAATAGGATGCGCCTTATACCCGGGGACGAGCCATGATCGAGCTTAAGAACATATACAAATCGTTCGGTGACCACGTGGTCCTGGAAGACCTGAACCTTATGATCAATACTGGCGAGTCGATGGTCATAATCGGCAGGTCGGGGATCGGGAAAAGCGTTTTGCTGAAACACATCATAGGGGTGATGCGGCCGGATTCCGGCAGCGTGGCGATCGACGGGACGGACATCACCATGCTCAGCATCAAGGATCTCGATAAGGTGCGCATGGACTTCGGCATGCTTTTCCAGGGGGCGGCGCTTTTTGATTCGTTGAGCGTGCTGGAGAACGTGGGCTTTCAGCTTTTCGAATACACGGACATGTCCGCGGAAGAGATAAGGCAGCGCGTGGCCGAATGCCTCGCGAAGGTGGGGCTGAAAGATATAGAGCATGAAAAGCCCGCGGCGCTTTCCGGCGGCATGAAAAAGAGAGTGGCCCTGGCCAGGGCGATATGCATGTCCCCCAAGGTCATCCTGTTCGACGAACCGACCACGGGCGTCGATCCCATAACGGGGGATGTTATCAACCGGCTCATACGGCATCTGCACGATACGCTCAGCGTCACTTCCATAACCGTGACGCACGACATGACAAGCGCCTATAAGATCGCCGACCGGATAGCCATGCTGCACGACAGACGGATAGTAGACATAGGGACCCCGGAGGAGATAAGGCACTCCAAAAACGCCATTACGAGGCAGTTCATAAGCGGCAGCGCGCGGGGGCCTATAACCAATGAGGAGGGGTCAGGGGCGTAAGAATTGCGACCGGGACGCCGTACGGTCGGCATTTTTCTGAGTTAATTGCTAAGGGGGGGCATTATGTTCAGGGACGAGAAGCTGGAATTAAAAGTGGGTCTGTTCGTGGGGATAGGCATATTCATGATGTTTTTGATCGTCTTCTCGATAGGCGATTTTTATTTGCTGAAAAAGGGATACAGCATCAGGGTGATATTCGATTATGTAAACGGGATAACTGAAAATGCGCCGGTCCGCCTGGCAGGCGTCTATGTCGGTGAGATCAGGGATATGGGGATCTATTACGACGAGGATGCCGGCAGGAACCGCGTCTGGCTGGACGCGTGGATCGAAGGCGATCTCCTGATCGAAAGGGATGCCGTCGCCAGGATCAACACCCTGGGGCTTTTGGGGGAACAGTATCTTGAGATATCTCCCGGCACGGAAAAGGATTTTCTTGCGCCCGGGGATGCTCTCCTCGGTAAGAATCCCGTGGACGTCGGCCTGCAGATGGACAGGATGGGTCAGTTTGTCGACTCCACGACAGAGATTATGCAGCGTGTCCAAAAAGGCGAGGGGACCCTCGGAAAACTTCTTGTAGACGACACGTTATACGACGACCTGAAGACCATTTTTGGGAGGTTGACCAGGGGAGAAGGGACCATAGGAAAGCTCCTTGTGGAAGATAAGATCTATTATGATCTGGAGGATTTTGTAAGCGATATCAAGGCGCATCCGTGGAAGCTTTTGCACAAACCTTCGGGCGGCAGGAAAAAGCCCGGGGAAGAGAAAAAACGAGGCACGGTTATAGAGCCACGCTGATAGTGGCTCCGGTAGTAATTTATAGTAATTCATTGTAATTCATAGTAATTTATTGTAATTTCTTGAAGTGATATGTTCGGGAGATTTAATATAGGAGCAATTTATTGTTTCCCGGAGTAATTAAGCACAAAGAATTACTATAAATTACTACGAATTACTACGAATTACCATCGAATTACCTAATAGGGTAACTTAACGGAAAGGGAGTGATCGGTATGTCTGTATGGCTGATAAGGGTCTTTTTTCTGACCCTGAGCGTAGTTTGTGGGTATTTCCTGGGATCCCAGTATTATCTGGGACCTCTTCTGGCAGGTCTTCCCTGGCGGGGAGAGATGATGGGGGCCGGGGTCGGGCTTTTTGTGGGATCGGCCTTGATACTCGCGGAAACGCATTTGAGGCGCGTATCTCTGAGAAATCTCTCCGCGGCCGTTTTCGGGCTGATCTTCGGCTTTTTCATGGCATGGGTCGTTACCTTGATAGTGAGGCTCATCCCCATGGAAGAGGTGTTTTATTCCGTTTTCCAGATAGTATTCACGCTTGTTTTCTGCTATCTCGGCATGGTGATAGCCATTAAGGGCAAGGACGAGTTCAATCTCGTGATACCGTATGTCCGGTTCGCGCGCGAGGATCGTAGAGACCAGCTGTTCCTGATGGACACCAGCGTGATCATAGACGGCAGGATAGCCGGTATATGCGAGGCGGGTTTTCTGGAAGGGAAGATCGTGGTCCCCCGCTTTGTGCTGCAGGAGCTGCACCAGGTTGCGGACAGCTCCGACGACGCGAAGCGCAGCAGGGGCCGCAGGGGCCTGGACATGCTGGACAGGCTCAAGGAGATCCAGGGGGTGGAAGTGATAATACACGATGAAAGGCTGCCCGGCATCAAAGGTGTGGACGCCAAGATCATCCGCCTGGCGAAGATTCTGGATTGCCACGTGTTGACCAACGATTTCAACCTTAACAAGGTCGCCAGGCTTGAAGGGGTCAAGGTCCTCAACATCAACGATCTGGCCAACGCCTTGCGCCCGGTGTTTTCTCCGGGGGAGCAGATAAACGTCCATATAAGGAAGGAAGGCAAGGAAAAGAACCAGGGTGTCGCCTTCCTGGACGACGGGACCATGATCGTCGTGGATGACGCGAGGAAGCTTATCGGCAAGAACGTGAACGTTTCCGTTACGAGCGTCCTCCAGACTTCGGCCGGCAAGATGATATTCGCCAGCCTCGCGGAAAAGCCCGAGCAGAAGAGGCAGAGGCCTCCACAGAGGAGGCGGGAGTCGGGGAGGGGCAGTTCGTAGTTCGGAGTTCGTAGTTCGGAGAAAAATGTAGGGGCAGGCCCCTGTGCCTGCCCTTTGCCTGCGAACCCGGAGCTGTTTGAACAGTAACTTTACTATGAAGATAGGCATGGGCTACGATATACACAGGCTGGCTGAAGGGCGGCCGATGGTCCTGGGGGGTGTCAGCATTCCTTTTCCGAGGGGACCGGTGGGGCACTCTGACGGGGATGTGCTTCTTCATGCGGTTTGTGACGCGATACTGGGGGCTCTCGGCAAGGGGGATATAGGAATGAGGTTTCCCGACATCGACCCCAAATATAAGGATATCCGCAGTGTGGAACTTTTGCGGGACGTGGGGGAGCTGATGGATGGCGAAGGGTTCGGCGTTAGTAACCTGGACTGCGTTGTCGTCGCGGAGGAGCCGAAGATAGGCCCGTACCGCGAAGAGATGACCCGCGTGATCAGCAATACGCTCAAAGTCTCCGCGAACGCCGTGAACATAAAAGGAAAAACCGCCGAGAAGCTCGGCGTCATCGGAGAAGGCAAGGCCGTGGCGGCTTACGCGGTGGCGTTGCTGAAAGGAAACAGTGAACAGTGAGCGGGTAGAGTTTTATGATCACGTTGTATAATACGTTGACGAGGCGGAAAGAAGAGTTCAGGCCCCTGGAAGAGGGGAAGGTGACGATGTATGTCTGCGGGCCTACTGTTTATGACGTGCCGCATATCGGGCACGCGCGCAGCGCTTATATCTTCGACGTTATCAGGAGGCACTTCGAGCACGCCGGGTTCGACGTCTGCTTCGCGAGGAACGTGACGGATGTCGACGACAAGATCATCAAGAAAGCCGCCGACGAGCTCGCCGATGCCGGTGAAGAGATATCCGCCGGCCGCCTGAAACAAAAAGTGGGCGAGGTGGCGGAACGTTATCTTGATGATTATCACGCGAAAATGGACATGCTGGGCATACGCCCTCCGGTCGCCGAGCCGAAAGCCACTGAGAATATCCCGCAGATGATAGAGTTCATAGAGACGCTGGTAAATAAGGGGTACGCTTACGCTGCCGGCGGAGATGTCTATTTCAGCGTTGAAAAGTTCGCGGAATACGGAAAGCTGTCCGGGCAGGATAGGGAGCAAATGGCCACCGGCGCCCGCGTCGAGCTCGACAGGAAAAAGCGTGACCCGCTGGATTTTGCTTTATGGAAGGCCTCCAAACCCCATGAGCCTTACTGGGAAAGTCCATGGGGAAATGGGCGGCCCGGGTGGCATATAGAATGTTCCGTCATGAGCACCCGCATTTTCGGCGCGCAGGTTGACATCCACGGCGGCGGGCTGGACCTTATCTTCCCCCACCACGAGAACGAGATCGCCCAGGCGGAAGCGGCTACGGGCAGGACCTTCGCCAATTACTGGGTACATAACGGCCTGCTGACCGTAAACGGCGAAAAGATGTCCAAATCCCTGGGCAATTACATCACGGTCGCGGACTTTCTGGAAAGGTATAAGGAGCCGGACCTGCTGAAGATAGCCTTTTTGAACAGCCACTACCGCAGTCCGATGAACTACAGTGATGAGAGGATCCAGGATGCCGCCAGGTCCAGGGAAAGGATCATGATCTTTTTCGATAAGGTGGACAGGATGGCCCACGGCTTCGCCGGGGCCGCGGCCCCGCCCGCCGGCGGCGCCGGGAAAGAACCCGGGGGCGTGGCGAGCCTGCGTGGAAGATTTGACGAAGCGATGGACGACGATTTCAACACTCCCGCGGCGATGTCTGTCATGTTCGAGGCCGTCCGGGCCGGGAACGATCTTTTGTCCGGGCCGGGGTTATCCCCGGATGAAAAAGCGCGGCAGGCCACTGCCGTTAAAAATTGCATATCGGGCTTCGCGGATATCCTCGGCCTGTCGCTCATCCCCGGCAAGCTCGAGGAGGGGCTCGCGGGGGAAATAGAGCGGCTGGTCGCGTTGAGGGAAGACGCCAGGAAGAAAAAGGATTACGCCGCCGCGGACAGGATACGCCGGGAGCTCATGGAAAAGGGCGTGGTTATTGAGGATACGCCGGAGGGGCCGGTATGCCGAAAAACCTGAGGAGGGCCCTCTTCATAACGCTTGAAGGGCCCGAAGGAAGCGGAAAGAGCACGCAGTCGCGCCGGCTGGTCGATGACCTCTTATCCGACGGGTATGATGTCCTGCATACGGCGGAGCCCGGCGGCACGGCGCTCGGCCGCAGGATAAGGGACATGCTCCTGCAAAAAGATGACATCCGGCTCGATGAACAGGCGGAACTTTTTCTTTTTGAGGCCGACAGGGCGCAGCACGTCGAAGAGGTCATCATCCCGGCCCTCGAGACGGGGAAAGTCGTCATATGCGACCGTTTCAATACCGCCACATTCGCTTACCAGGGGTACGGGCTCGGAATGGACCTGGGACTTATAGAGAAGGTGGACCGGGTGGCCACCGGCGGACTTTGTCCGAACCTCACGATCCTGCTGGACGTGGATGTGGAAACGGGACTCGCGCGGGCCGCGGCCGAGCATCCGGCTGACAGGATGGAGAAAAGGAGCAGGGACTTTCATGAAAAAGTCCGCCGGGGTTATCTCGCTCTCGCGGAAAGGTCCCCCGACAGGATCAAGGTCGTAAAGGTCGGCGATGACCCGGACGGGACTTACGGTCTCGTCAAGGAGCAGGTATATGGTCTTATTGAGCGATATAAAGGGTCAGAGTAACGCCGTCCGGTATCTTTCCAACAGCCTGTCTTCCGGGAGGATAGCCGGCAGTTATCTTTTTTCGGGCCCCGTAGGGGTGGGGCGCGCCCTTTGCGCGAAAGCGTTTGTCATGGAGCTTGTCTGCCCCGGGAGGAGCTCCAGCGGCGCGGCATGCGGGCGGTGCCCTGCCTGCCGGAGGGTAAGCGCGCTTGAACATCCGGACCTTACCTGGATCAAGCCGGAAAAGAACAGGGCCGTAAGGATCGAGGAAATAAGGAAGGTAAAAGACGTATTGGGCCTGAAACCTTACGAAGCGCCTGTCAGCGCGTGCGTGATAGAGGACGCCCACATGATGACGCCCCAGGCGTCCAACGCTCTTTTGAAGGTGCTGGAGGAACCTCCGGGTTGCTCTTTGCTGATACTTATTACGAACAAAAAGGAGTTGCTGCTGCCGACCGTGATCTCCCGGTGCGCGGAAGTGAGGTTCCACGCCCTCCCCGCGTGCTGCGTCAGGGATATCATCATGGAGAGATCCGGTGCCGGGGAGGAGAGCGCGTATTTTCTCGCGCGCTTTTCCCAGGGTTCGCCGGGCAGGGCCCTGGAGATGATCGAAGCGGGCGTCGAGGAGCGGAAAGACGAGCTCATGGCCCTGGCCGGGGATATCGGGAGGGAGAAGAACTCGTCCTGCATGAACTGGGACACCGAAAGCAGGGACCGGCTTATTGAAGACCTTGAAATGCTGATCATGTTTTTCCGCGATGTGGCCCTGGGGAAAGAAGGCCTGGCGGAAATGGCCCTGGATAAAGGGATCGTGGGTACCGACATGTACCGGTTTTTCAGTGAATATTCGATAGAGAAGATATACGGCACGGTAGAGCGCCTCATAAACATGAAACTCGCCCTGGCAGGCAACGTCAACCCGAAGCTCGTAGCCCAGGCACTGCCGGGGGCGATTAAGTAAAAATTAAAAATCAAAAATTAAAATGCAAAATGACATATCAAAATTCAAAAAGGAATTCGAAAAGAGGCTCTATGATTTTGCATTTTGATATTTGATTTATTATGGTAACTGGCACAGCATATGGAGGAACAGCAATGCATGATACAGTCCAGATACAGCTGCGGGCGGCGGGGGAGATAAGGCATTTCCTTGCCAACGGCATGAAACTTGATGTGGGGGATATGGTAATAGTGGAAGGGGACAGGGGTCTTGATTACGGCGAGATAGTCGTCTCCGGCGAAAAGGCCCCCGACACCGGCTCCACGGGGAAGACTTTGCGCAAGATCATCAGGAAGGCTAATCCCTGGGATAATGAGCAGATCGCCAGGAACAGGGCAAAGACGAAGGACCTCATGAGCGTCTGCAGGCAGAAGATCCGGGAACACAGGCTGCCGATGAAACTTGTGGCCGCGGAATACTCGTTTGACAGGTCGAAGATCATTTTTTACTTTACCTCCGAAAACCGCGTGGACTTTCGCGGCCTGGTAAGGGACCTGGCAAGTATCTTCCGCGTCCGTATCGAGTTGCGGCAGATAGGGGTGAGGGACGAAGCGAAAATGCTCGGGGGGCACGGCTCTTGCGGGAGGAAGCTTTGCTGCATGTCTTTTCTGAAAGACTTTGACCCCGTCACGATAAAGATGGCCAAGGTCCAGAACCTTCCGCTTAATCCCTCGAAGATATCGGGCCTTTGCGGCAGGCTCATGTGCTGCCTCGGCTACGAGTACAGGAACTACAGCGAGTGTTCGAGGCATCTGCCGAGGGAGGGCAGCCAGATCAAGACCGAACACGGCAATGGAAAGGTTATCGCTGTAAATTCCTTGAGGAGGGCCGTGACCGTCGATCTCGGTGGGGGGAAGATCAAAGAAGTAACCTTAGAGACGAAGGAGGAAAAGAACTGCGCATGCGAAAGTTTTATATCACAACGCCCATCTATTACGTAAACGCCAATCCCCACCTCGGGCACGCTTACACGCAGATCGCCGTCGACGCGCTCGCCAGGTATCACAAGATGCTGGGCGAGGCGGTGTTCTTCCTCACGGGTACGGACGAACACGGCGAAAAGATCGAGAAGGCGTGCCTGAAAGCGGGTTTTGAAAAAGGGAAAGAGAAGGAATTCGTCGATGCCATAGTCGCCAACTTCAAGAACGTCTGGGGCGCTCTGGGCATACGGTACGACGGGTTCATCCGCACGACCGACCAGTCCCACAAGAAAGTCGTCCAGGAGTTCCTGGAGAAGATGAAGGACAAAGGCGATATCTACCGTGGTGAATATGACGGGTGGTATTGCACGCCATGCGAGACTTTCTGGACCGACGCGCAGGCCGAAAACGGCGTCTGTCCCGACTGCAACCGGCCGGTGGAGCGGATCAGGGAGAAAAATTATTTTTTCCGCATGAGCAAATACCAGCAGTGGCTCATCGACCATATTAACGCCAACCCTGAGTTCGTAATGCCGGAATACAGGAAGAACGAAGTTCTGGGTTTCCTGCGGGAAGAGCTGAACGACCTGTGTATTTCGCGGCCCAGGGAAAGGATGTCGTGGGGGGTCGAATTGCCGTTCGACAGGGATTATATCGTCTATGTCTGGTTTGACGCCTTGATCAACTACGCTTCAGGGCTTAAGGCGCGGAAGAAATTCGAAGAGTTCTGGCCCGCCGACATACACGTGATCGCGAAAGACATACTCAGGCACCACGCGGTGTACTGGCCCATCATGCTCAAGAGCGTGGGCATGCCCATGCCGAAGACCATCTTTGCCCATGGCTGGTGGAAGATTGGCAAAGAGAAGATGTCCAAATCCAGGGGGAACATCGTCGACCCCGTAGAGATGACCGGCAAATACGGGGTCGACCCTCTTCGATATTTCCTGTTAAAAACAGTGGCTTTCGGGCAGGACGGCTCTTTCAGCGAAGACGTGCTGGTCACCGTTTATAACAGCGACCTTGCCAATGACCTGGGGAACCTTCTGAACAGGACGCTTACGATGGTGGAAAAATATTTCGCCGGCACCTCGCCCGCGCCTCCACGGGCCGCCGGAGACGAAGAGCAGGACCGGCGCTCTGACGTCATCAGAGATGCCGTCCGCGGCCTTTTCCCGGCAATAAGCGACCGTCTGCTGAGCCCGAAACTTTTATTGAAGGAAGCGCTTGAAGCGATAATGCAGGTGGTCGGGAAAGCGAATAAGTATATCGAGGCGTCGGCGCCATGGGAATACTCAAAAGCGGGGAACATGGAGGCGATAAAACTGATCATCGCGGACCTGCTGGAGGTGCTGAGAGCGGCCGCGATCGCGCTCCTGCCCTTCATGCCCTCGACAGCGAGAAAGATGTGGGAGCAGCTTGGATTAAAAGAGGACATGGATACGGAAGCCGTCAGAAAAGAGATAAGCGGCACGAAGGGTCCCCGGGACTGGAGAAGGTTCCCCCCGGGAACGAAGACCGCCAAGGGAGAGCCGCTGTTTCCGCGGATCAAATAGCGGAGTTCAGGGTATAGGTTATAGGTTCTAGGTTTTAGGTGTTAGATTCCAAGTTTTAGGGATTAAGCTGCTAAAACCTATAACCTAACCCGGAAGCTAACGATGCGACTTGTAGACACTCACTGCCATTTGGATTTTCCTGATTACAAGGACGACCTGGGCGAAGTCCTGGAGAGGGCTGCTTCTGCCGGGGTGGTGCGTTTCGTCGTGCCCGGTACGGATATAGCGGGCAGCGAGAGGGCTGTGGCCCTGGCTAAGCAGCACCGTCCGGTATTCGCCGCCGTGGGCATACATCCCCATGAAGCGGACAGGGTTGATAAGGCAGGGATATCGCGCCTGAGGGACATCGCCCTCAAGAGTGACAAAGTCGTAGCCATAGGGGAAATAGGCCTGGATTATTACAGGGGATACTCAAAGCCGGAAAACCAGAAAAGGCTTTTCCGGGATTGTCTGCGCGTCGCTGATGAGTTTGACCTGCCTGTAATACTCCACAACCGTGACGCGGGCGAAGATTTTTTGAGCATCCTCAAGGAATTGATGCCGCCCGCCTCAAGGGGGGTCGTCCATTGCTTTTCGGCGGACGCGGCCCTCGTGGGGGAACTTTTGTCGCTCGGCATGCATGTTTCATTCGCGGGGAACATAACGTTCGAAAAAGCCGCCCGCCTGCGGGACCTGATAAAACACGTTCCCCCCGAGCGGCTGCTTCTGGAAACGGATTCGCCGTTTATCGCGCCCGTGCCTTTCAGGGGAAAAAGGAACGAACCGGCGTATATCGGCCGGCTCCTGGACGTCCATGCCGGCATATACGGTCTGACCGCGGAGGATATCGCGAGGATCACCACGCATAACGCGAATCAGCTTTTTCGCCTCGGGATAGAAGAGAAGCCCGCGGTGGCGTATCCCATAAGGGACTCTCTGTATCTCAATATCACCAACAGGTGCACAAACAGGTGCACGTTCTGCACGCGCCAGTATTCCAATTACGTGAAAGGGCATGCTCTCAAGCTGGACGCCGAGCCGACTACGGAGGAAGTGATGGAAGCCATGGGTGAGATATCCGGCTACGCCGAGGTGGTGTTCTGCGGTTACGGCGAACCCACGCTCCGGCTGGAGGTCATAAAAAGGGTAGCTTCTTTCGTAAAGGAAAAAGGCGGCAGGGTGCGTCTGGTGACTAACGGCGAAGGCAGCCTTATTAGCGGCAGGGACATCACCGCGGAGTTCAAAGGGATCATTGACAGGGTCTCGGTCAGTTTGAACGCGCCGGACGAGGCGGGATACGCCCGGATCTCGAGGCCGGTTTTCGGAGAGCGCGCTTACAAAGCTATCCTGGATTTTATCGCCGGATGCAAAGCCCGGGGGATAGAAGTCGAAGTGACCTGCCTGGATATGCTGGGAGAAGAAGGCGTTGCCGGATGCCGCCGCATAGCGGAAGAGCTGGGCGTGGGCTTCCGCTTGAGGCGGATGGATATTGTCGGGTAGTTTTAGTTCGTAGTGGCCTAATTGCATGTAGGGGGCAGGCCCCTGTGCCTGCCCTTTTGCCATAGTTCGTAGTGAGCGGAGGCGCGCTTATGGGGGAGCTCTTCGATATCATGCGGCGGAACAGGTTGTATGTTTTTTTGCTTGCCTTCGTTGTGGGGGTGAACCTTCTGGTTCTGGCGGGCCGGGTGGGGGAAAGGCCGCTTGAGAAAGAGGCAGCGGTCCTACGGGAACGGCCCGCGGAGAAGGCGCCGGTCGAACAGCTGGGCGTAAGGGAGTGGGAAGAGAAGCTCGAGCGGCTTGCCGCGCAAAATCCGGTGTTATACCTGTTCCTGGGGATACTCAACCTGCTGGTATTGTTTGTGATACTGGTCGGCTTGTTCCTGGATGTGTATTTCATAGCCCGCTGGGCGCGCCGGAAACCGATCAGCATACGGCTCGTGCGGCAGGATAGGCCACGCTGGGGCATGGCCGACGTCGCCAGGGTGGTGTTGATATTTCTTTCCTGCGGGTACGCGTTCATGATCATCCAGGCCATCGCGTCAAGGCTTTTTCCCGTTCTCCATAACGAGAATTTTCGCATGGTGTTCAATACGGCCGTTATGAACGTGGTGGGCATCAGTGTTATCCTGTACTTTGTCATCAGGAAGCACGGGCAGGGCGTGGACGCCATAGGCCTTACTCCCAGAGGTTTGCGGAGCGGGGTCTTTTACGCCGCGGTCGGGTATGTAGCGCTGGTTCCCGTTATCGCGGGGATAATGATGCTGACCTTTTTCGTGACGAGACTGTTGGAATACCGGCCTCCCATCCAGCCCATCGTGCGCGTCTTTATTGAGGAAAAGGAGGTGTCGCTCCTGTGGTTCTCGGCGCTCTTCGCGGCTGTTTTCGGCCCGATCGCTGAAGAGATCTTTTTCCGGGGTTTCATGTACACTGCCGTCAGGAAAAGGCTGGGGATGTTCTGGGCCATGGTGGGGACTTCCGCGGTGTTTTCTTTTCTGCACGCGCATCCCGTGGGATTTTTCCCCATACTGGCGCTCGGCATGCTGCTGGCATACCTCTATGAAAAAACGGGTTCGCTTATCCCCTCAATATCGGTGCACATCATGCACAACCTGGCAATGGTAGCGCTGGTATTCGCGGGGAGGAGCGTCGGGGGAGGGTAGTTCGTAGTGGCCTAACTGCATGTAGGGGCAGGCCCCTGTGCCTGCCCTTTTGCCCTGATAACTGATAAAATGAAATACGAAACGATACGTTGGAAAAACGACAGGCTTGAGGTGATCGACCAGAGGCTTCTTCCGGGGAAGACGCGGTATGCGGCGTGTTTTACGGATGGGGATGTTGTGCGCGCCATAAAAGCGATGGCGGTCAGGGGGGCTCCGGCGATCGGGATAGCGGCGGCTTACGGGGTTTATCTTGGTGTGCGTAAGAGCAGGGCAAGGGGCTTCAGAAGCTTTAAAAAGGAGCTGGAAAGGACCATGAAGCGCCTGGCCGCTTCGCGCCCTACGGCCAGGGATCTTTTTTGGGCGCTGGAGAGAGTCGATGAGCTCGTGAAAAAGAACAAAGGGATGCCGGTGGGAGAACTAAAGAGCATGGTTCTCTACGAAGCCCATGCCATACTTGATGAAGACAGGAGACGATGCCGCGCGATAGGCCGGGAAGGAAAGGCGCTGATCGCGAAAGGCTCAAATATTCTAACGCACTGCAACGCCGGCGGCCTGGCAACCGGCGGGTATGGCACGGCTCTAGGGGTGATCTTTGCTGCCGGGAAGAAGGTTCGCCGGGTCTACGTCGATGAAACGCGCCCGGTCATGCAGGGCGCCCGGCTCACGGTATGGGAGCTGTCGAAAGCGAATATCCCCGCTACGCTGATATGCGACAACATGGCGGCTTCGCTGATGGCAAAGAACGAGGTCGACGCGGTCATGGTCGGCGCCGACCGGATCGCGGCTAACGGAGACGTCGCGAACAAGATAGGGACGTATAACCTGGCGGTGTTGGCCCATTATCACAAAGTTCCGTTCTATGTCGCCGCCCCCCGTTCCACTTTTGACCTGTCCGTGGCCGACGGGGGCGCGATCCCTATCGAGGAACGCTCCCCCCTGGAAGTCAAGAAAATGGGCGGAGAATACGTGACCCTGAAAGATGTCGATGTCAGAAACCCGGCATTCGATATCACCCCGGCGAAGCTGATCACGGCGATCATCACCGAACGCGGGGTTATCAGGAGGCCGGATAGGCGGAAGATTGCGAAGTTGGTGGGTGGATAGTGGATGGTTGATGGTTGATGGGATCATGTGTCTTGTTCTGAACGAGGGAGCGAACCCTTGGTGCAGGCCGTGAGTTGTCGCGGTTTGTCATCCTGAGCGAAGCGAAGGATCTCTCCCACGTCGACTCGCCAGAGATCCTTCGCTTCGCTCAGGATGACAATGGGGGCGGTACATGAGAGAGATAGAATTGATAGACGAGATCAGAAAGCGCGCCGGGAGTCCGGGGGAGGACGTTATTGCCGGTATCGGTGACGACTGCGCGGTCCTCAAGTATGACGGGAAGCGTTATCTTTTATGGGCCACGGATATGCTTGTGGAGGGGACGCATTTTTATCTCAGGCAGGCGGGGTATAAGAGGGTCGGGCGGAAGGCCGTCGCGGTCAATATCAGCGATGTCGCCGCGATGGGGGGCGTGCCCGGATATATTACGGTGACTATCGGTGTTCCTCCCGGGACGAAAAAAGCCGCGATCCGGGGCATTTATGACGGGATATTCGGCATCTGTAAAGAATATGATATCAAGGTCGTGGGGGGCGATACCAACCGGTCCGACACCCTGGTGATCGATGTTTCTGTCATCGGATTTGTGGAAAAGAAAAGACTGATAACACGAAGCGGCGCAAAAAAGGGAGAACTTGTGTTGATTACCGGTCCCGTCAGGAACGGGAGAAAGGAACATCTTGATTTTTCGCCGCGCCTGGAGGAGGCGCGGTTCCTTTCGGGGCGCTACAAGGTGAGTTCGATGATAGACGTCTCGGACGGGATCGCCCCGGACATCGGCCGGGTATGCCGCGAAAGCGGCGTGGGATGCAGGCTATACGAGGGCGCTATCCCCCTTTCGAAGGCGCTGACGCTTCACGATGCCCTTTATTACGGGGAAAGCTTTGAGCTATTGTTCACTATGGGGGTAAAGGAAGCGAGGAAGCTGTTCCTGGAGGTGAAGTCGCGGAAGCAAGAGCCCCGGTACTTTGTCATCGGTGAGATAGTGCCGAAAAAGGACGGCCTGACCCTGATAGGCAAAGAGGGGCGCATCAGCGCGTTGAGGATGGAGGGATTTAGGCACTTGTGAGGAGTCAGGTGGCGACTTATGGTAATTCATTGTAATTTGTAGTAATTCATGGTAATTGATAGTAATTCATTGTGACGGAATTTCAATAATTTGTGGTAATTGATTGTAATTGATAGTAGTTGGTACTAATTCATTGGCGTAGCCATTCCACAAGTATGATAAATCACAACAAATTACAACAAATTACTATGAATTACTATAAATTACAATTGGATCGCCATGGCTTGCATCCAAATCCTTGAACAT
>JAUWWB010000051.1 GCA_030617085.1 Candidatus Omnitrophota bacterium | reverse complement strand
GGGATATTCCCACACCGGGCACCGCGAAAATTATTATAAAGAGAAGTCACCAAGGATTTATTCGCTTTTTGGGGGGGGGACTGGTCTTTATTTTTGACTTTTTTAAAAATTAACGACCTGACCCCGCCTCCTTTACAGGAGGCCGTCCATGTCTCCTGTGGTGTGCAGCGGGGTGACGGTCAGGGAGCTGTCTATCTTTTTCATCAGGCCTTTCAACACGCTTCCCGGGCCGATCTCCAGGTAATCGGTTACGCCGAGGGAGGCGGCTTTTTTGACGGAAGCCTCCCACAGGGTTTTGTTGTCGAGTTGGTCGGCGAGGTTGGCTTTTATTTTAGCCGGGTCCCCGGTCACTTCCGCGTCTATGTTGCTTATGAAGTCGATCACCGGCTCCTTTATTTCCATCTCCTCGAGGACGGCTTTGAGTTTTTCTTTGGCGGGGGCCATGAGTTCCGAGTGGAAGGCGCCGCTTACCTTTAGTATTATGGCGCGCTTCGCTCCCGCGTTTTTCGCCAGGTCCGCGGCGAGCTCGACTCTTGAGGCGTGGCCGGATATTACCACCTGGCCGGGGCAGTTGATGTTGGCTACCTGGCAGCCGCCTATGCCACTGCAGAGCTCTTCTACCTTCTCCAGTTCAAGGCCCATGATGGAGGCCATCTTGCCGGGTTCTTTTTGTGAAGCTTCCTCCATGAACCGGCCGCGTTTCTCGACGAAGCGGAGGCCGTCCTCAAAGCTTAAGGCGCATGAGGCGACCAGGGCCGTGGGTTCGCCGAGGCTCAGACCCAGCGCCACGGCGCCGAAGGACTTCATGTCTTCAGCGGAAAATATCTCCCTTCCTTCCTCACCGACGGAGGCTCCCTTGAGCTTTTCCACGAGGACGTTCAACGTGGCTATGCTCGTCGTGAATATCGCGGGCTGGCTGTTCGCGGTGGTCCGGAGCTCGTCTTCCGGACCCTCAAAGCACAACTTCGCGATATCCCTTCCCAGAACCTCGTTAGCGCGGTCGTATACCCATCTGGCAGGGGCCCGGGTTTCGTAAAGCTCCTTCCCCATGCCTACCGACTGCGATCCCTGCCCGGGGAACAGTAATCCGTATTTTTTTGTTTCCATGTCTTTCCTCTTTCTTTTGGTTAGGCGTCAATGCATGCTTTGTTGAGTCGGTTGAGTGAGGTGAGTGAGATTAACAGGTTAAACAAGAATCCGCGGCACACACGTGTAAGTGGGTTCCCGCTTTCGCGGGAATGACATTCGAATCTGCGTCTCACCATTTGATGATGAGGGCGCCCCAGGTGAGGCCTCCGCCGAAGGCGTCCATCAGGATGGTGTCGCCTTTTTTGATCCTTCCTTCCTCGACGGCCTCGGTGAGGGCCACGGCGCTGGAGGCGGCCGACATGTTGCCGTACTTTTCTATGTTGAGATATATTTTTTCGCCGGGGTCTACTCCCATTCTTTTGGCCAGTGCGTTGAGGATGCGTATGTTCGCCTGGTGGGGGATGATTATGTCGATATCGTCGCCCTTGAGCCCGAGGGGCTCCGTCACCGCGCGCGCGGCGTCGGCCATGATCTTTACGGCGTGCTTGAAGAGGACGTTGCCTTCCATCTTTATGGTGTGCAGCTTGTTCTCCACGGTCTTTATGGAAGCGGGCATGCGCGACCCGCCGGCTGGAAGCCGGAGCAGGTCTCCCTTGCTGCCGTCCGCGCCCAGGCTCGCTCCAAGGATGCCGCCTTCGTCCACGGGGCCAAGCACGGCGGCGCCCGCTCCGTCGCCGAAAAGCACGCACGTGGAACGGTCTTCCCAGTCAGTGACGGATGAGAGTTTTTCGGCGGCCACGACAAGCGCATGCTTATACATGCCGCTCTTGATGAACTGATCGGCTATGGTAAGGCCGTAAATGTACCCCGAACAGGCAACGGATATATCGAAGGCCGGGATTTGCCTGGCGCCGAGCTTGTGCTGCAAAAGGCACGCGGTCGAAGGAAAGAACATGTCCGGCGTTATCGTCGCGACGATGATGAGGTCGATGTCTTCGGGTCCAAGGCCCGCACTTTTCAACGCGGACTTCGCGGCTTTTACCGCCATGTCGCTGGTGGCCTCGTTATCCGCGGCGATGCGCCTTTGCTTGATGCCGGTCCGCGTGGTGATCCATTCATCGGTCGTATCGACCATCCTCTCCAGGTCGGCGTTCGTCAGGATGTTCTCCGGAAGATATTTGCCGACTCCAAGTATGCCTGTTCTCTTCACTGTTGTCCCTCGCAGTTTTTTGTGGCCCGTATCGCCCCACTCACTCCGAACTCCGAACTCAGTAACTCCGCAGTTCCTCGACGACGTGGGCGTTGACTTTGTGGCTTACGTTTTCGGCCGCGGCGCGTATGGCGTTCTTCATGGCCTTGGCATTGGAAGAGCCGTGAGCTATTATGACGCTCCCGTCCACACCCATCAGCGGCGCGCCGCCGTACTCCGTGGCGTCTATCTTTCTCTTTATGGCCCTGAACGCGGGGAGCGTCAGAAACGCGCCCAGTTTTGTGACAAAGCCGCTGTTCTTAAGTTCTCTTTTCACGAGCGTGCTTGCCGCATCGGCGAACCCCTCGGTGACCTTGAGAAAGATGTTGCCTACGAACCCGTCGCATACTATCACATCCACTTTTCCGCAATACACGTCCCTCGGCTCGATATTGCCTATGAAATTAAGGTTGCTCTCGCTGAGCATCGTGTGAACTTCTCTTATAAATTCGGTCCCCTTGGTCGATTCCTCGCCGATGTTAAGGAGTGCCACCACGGGGTTTTCCCTGGAAAAGACATGCTTGGAATACGCGTCCCCCATGATACCGTACTGGAGGAGATGGAACGGTTTGGGACCGATGTTCGCGCCTACGTCTATGACCATGCATGGCTTATCCAGCGTGGGGAAGATCACCCCGATACCGGGCATGTCCACCCCCGGCAAAAGCCGCAAGCTCAGCGTCGCCGCGCAAACCACGGCGCCGGTATTCCCCGCGCTCACCAGGGCGTCAAACTCCCCTTTTTTCAGGAGCTCGGCGCCTTTTACGATGGAAGAGTCCCTTTTTTTCCTTACGGAAAGTGCGGCGGGCTCGTGCATCTCTATCGTCTGGGAAGCATTGAAAATATCTATTTTGTCGGCGGGATAGTCAAGGCCCTTAAGCTGTTCCCTTATCTCGTCTTCACGCCCTATAAGCGTCACGTGATACCCGTACTCATTGACGGCCATCACGGCGCCCTGTACGGTACTTTCGGGAGCCAAGTCCCCGCCCATCGCATCTAAACCGATCCTCATTCAAGTCCTCCGTCGTCGCACAGAATATATCCGAATGTCTCGGATTGCGCGTTTTAAAAGAAAATATCGCGTCTCGCGATCCACCAACGCCTTGCCCCGGTCTTACGGTTTTCTTTGCTTCTCTTCTCTCCTGGCCTTGCGCTCCTCGATGGTCTCTATGTATTTGACCTGCGTGCCCCCGTAGTAACCGCAATAAGGGCAGACGTGGTGAGACTGTTTTGCTTTCCCGCACTGCTGGCATCTCGAAGTGGAAGGCGCTTCCGCCTTGTAGTGCGTGCGTCTTTTCCTCCCGCGGGATTTTGAATGTCTATGTTTTACTTTAGACATGTCTATGTCCTCCTTTTGTAGGTGTTAGGTTCTAGGTTATAGGTTATAGGTTGGGCTGGTGAACCTAAAACCTAACACCTAAAACCTAACACCTAAAACCTGCTCCTAAGTTCCCTTCACGATCCCGTAAGTATCCTTAGCTATCAAAAGCTCCTCGTTCGTCCCTATAATAAGGAATTTTGTTTCGCTTCCCAGCAGGGGGCGCAGCTGCCGCTCCAGGCTGTCCTTGAGCTGCGGCATGTTCTCTCCTATCCCCGCCGTGAAGACGACCGCGTCCACCTTCCCGAGGACGGCGGCGTAGGAGCCTATATATTTTTTGATCCGGTACTCGAAAATGTCGTATGCCAGCTTTGCCCGTTCGTTCCCCCCGGCTATCGCCTTGAGGATGTCCCTCATGTCATTGCTTACGCCGGAGACGCCCAGGAGGCCGCTTTTCTTGTTCAGAAGGTCGTTCATCTCTTCGACGCTCAGGCCTTCCCTCTGCATGAGAAACGTCACCACGGCCGGGTCGATGTCGCCGGAGCGCGTTCCCATGAGAAGCCCTTCAAGGGGGGTGAACCCCATCGACGTGTCCACGCTTTTGCCCCCCGCCACCGCCGCGATGCTGCATCCGTTGCCCAGGTGCACCGTGATCGCATTGAGCTCTTCGAGCGGCCTTCCCAAAAGCTCCGCGGCCTTTTCCGAAACATACCGGTGGCTTGTCCCATGGAAACCGTACTTTCTTATCCCGTATTTCTCATAAAAGCCGTACGGGATGCCATAGCAAAACACTTCCTTGCTCATGGACTGATGGAACGCCGTATCGAAAACGGCCACCTGCGGGACCCCTTCGAATATCTTCATGCAGCCCCTTATGCCCTCCAGCGAAGGCGGGTTGTGCAGCGGGGCAAGCTCGGAAAACTTCTCTACGCTTTCGAGGACCGCATCGTTTATCCGCACGCTTTCGTTGAATTCCTCGCCGCCGTGGACTACCCTGTGCCCGACTCCCTTGACCTCGCTGACATCGGAAAGCACGCCGCCGCCCTCGTCGGTCAGCACGTCCTTTATTATCTCGATAGCCGTTTGATGGTCGGGGCAGGCGACCTCTTTGCGTATCCTGTCCTTCCCGGCGGTTTCATGTTTGAGCACGGAAAAGTCCTCACCGATGCGCTCGACGATCCCCCTGCATGGCGTGGTTTCCTTTTCCACGTCAAACAGCTCGTATTTAGCGGAAGATGAACCGCAATTTATGACTAGAATTAACATTTTTCTTGTTTCTGTGTTCTGTACCTAAGTTGTTCGCCCACCAGAGGCGGGCAGACACAGGGGTCTGCCCCTACATTTTTCTCCGAACTCCGAACTACGAACTACCCTGGGCCCTGATGGCGGTGATGGCGGTCGTGTCGACGACGTCTTCCCAGCTGCATCCGCGGGAGAGGTCGCTGCACGGCCTGTCAAGTCCCTGAATTATGGGGCCGACGGCCCTGGCTTTTCCGAGACGCTGGCTTAGTTTATACGATATGTTGCCGGCATCCAGGTTCGGGAATATCAGGACGTTGGCCCTGCCCGCGACCTCGCTGCCGGGGCATTTACGCTCCGCAACCTCGGGGACTATCGCAGCGTCAAACTGCAGCTCGCCGTCGATCATCAGCTCTGGTCTTTTACGCTTTATCTTTTCCATGGCTTCCCGGACGGTATTGATCGAATCGCCCTCGGCGCTGCCCCTGGTGGAATAGCTCAGCATGGCCACGCGGGGTTCAAGACCGAACAGCTTATGGAAAAGATCGCTCGTCGCGATGGCTATGCCCGCAAGCTGCCTCGCGGAAGGATACGGGACAATGGCGCAATCCCCGTAAGCAAAAAGCCCGCTCTCGCCGAAGGGGCAATCATCAAGTTCTATGATAAAGCAGCTGGAGACCGTGCCGATCTCCTTGTTCAGGTTCAGGCAGTGCATGGCCGCCCTGGCCACTTCCGACGTCGTGTGGGTCGCTCCCGCCACGAAGCCGTCCGCGATACCCGCTCCCGTCATCATGGCCGCGTAATACACGAAGTTTCCCGTTACGGTCTTCTCCGCGTCTTCCGGCGTGATCCCCTTGTGTTTCCTCTTCTCGTAATAAGCTTTTGCGACCTCGTCCCGCCTGTCATGATCGGACGGATCGATAAGGTTGATCCCTTCCAGCGATATCGAGTTTTGTCCGGCAAGCGCGCGGATCCCGTCTTTCCTTCCCAAAAGGCACACATCGGCAATGCCTTCATTCGCTATGAACGATGCCGCCTTGACGACCCTTTTATCCTCCCCCTCGGGCAGAACAACCGTCTTTTTCTCTTTTTTGGCTTTTTCCCGCAGGGCAGTTATTCTCTGCATGTCCCCAACTTCTCTTTCAGTCTTACCTCGACGTTCTTCGAAACGAATTTTGAAACATCCGCCCCCAACCGCGCTACTTCCTTGATCAGCTTGCTTGAGAGATACGAGTATGCCTCGTTCGGCATCATGAACACCGTTTCGATATCCGAGTTCAATTTCCTGTTGGTGAGGGCCATCTGGAACTCGTATTCAAAATCGGATATCATCCTGAGGCCCCTCACGACTATCCTGGCGGATTTGCTGAGAGCGTAATCCACCACCAGCCCGTCGAAGACCTCCACTTCGACGTTGTCATATCCGGCAACCTCCACGGCCATCATCGCCGCGCGCTCATCGGCCGAGAAGAGAGGGCATTTCTCCTCGCTTCGCGCCACCGCTACATGAACCCTGTCATAAAGGGCGGCAACCCTCTTTATCACGTCGAGGTGACCGTACGTAACCGGATCAAATGTCCCGGGGCAAACAACGCTTTTATTCATTTCTTCCGGTAAAAGGATATCGAAATATCCCCATAAGTCCTTTGTTTGTAAACAGAAATACGCCCTTCGGCTTCCGGGATGCCGTCGGCCCTGTGATGCTCAATAATAAGCGAGCCGGAAGGTTTTAATATATCATATTGATTTACCATAATCAAGGTTTTTCTAGCCATGTCCTTGCCGAACGGGGGGTCGCAGAATACCAGGTCGAACTTCTCGTTGTCTTCGGCGAATGATCCGATCGCCTTGAACGCGTCTTTTGTTATTATCTTCGCGCGGCCCTCTACACCGAGCAAGCCGGCATTCTCCCTTATCATCCCGGCGCAGCGCCTGTCCTTTTCCACGAATACGGCTTTTTTCGCGCCGCGGGACAACGCTTCCAGGCCGTAAGCCCCGCTGCCGGCAAAAACATCGAGGACGCTTGTCCCCGGCACCCCGGCGGCGATAATATTGAACACGGCCTCACGTATCCTGTCCTTCGTAGGCCTGACCGTCTTGAAGGTGGGCTGTTTTATTTTCCGTCCCCTGAATTCGCCGCCGATTATTCGCATGTTCCGTGTCCCGCCTGCCCCGGACAAAGTCGCGGGGTGACTCCTGTCCCGCCTGCCCCGAGCGAAGTCGCGGGGTGACTCCTGTCCCGCCTGCCCCGAGCGAAGTCGAGGGGTGACCCGTGTCGGTCACGAAATTCCAAACGCTATCTCTGTTCGCCGCC
>JAUWWB010000128.1 GCA_030617085.1 Candidatus Omnitrophota bacterium | reverse complement strand
GTTCCGATGCCGTTCTGCATGGCATCGGATGTTTGAGCACGGACCCCTCCGCCATACCCCGCACGTCAGCACACGGGAGGGGTCCGCTACCACCTACACCCTCCGCTAGACAAAAATACACGTGATGCGTGGCGGTAATGCCGCCGAATTTTTCGATATACGTTTTTCCCAGTTCTTTTATCACGTATTTCCCCAAAAAGATATCGCCGTCGAGGCCTTCCCCCCGCGCCCCGCCGCGCTTGATATCCCGCAAAAAATCCAAGAGCGAGAAAAAATCAACCCTAAAACGTTCTTCCGAAAAATGAACGCTTTTAAAGTATTTTTTCATCAAGGTCTCCAGCCGGCCGCGGGAAACAAACCCGCTGGAGCTCAACCACCGGCGCCTGCCGAAATGAGCGCAAAGCACCTCTTTAAACTCCTTAAAGGTCTCCGGGCCGTAAGCGGAAAAACATAACACCCCGCCGTTAGCAAGCGCTCCGGAGAGCGCCTCGAACGCCGCCGCGTGATCCTCAAACCACTGAAAGCTCGCGTTAGAAGTTATAAGGTCGTACTTTTCATCCGCCGCTATCCGCTCCCCGTCGGCGACCATGAACCGGACGTTCCCGTCAGGGAATTTCTTTCTCGCTACGCGCACCATCTCCTCCGAGATATCGACCGCGGTGATCTCCGCACGGGGGTATCTCTCGCGCAACAGGTGCGTATATATCCCCGTCCCGCACCCTATCTCAAGCACGCGCCGAAAATCCCCGCCCGCGAGTACCCCTGCCAACCTTTCAGCGCACATCCTCTGCACACCCGCATGATCATCATAACTACCCGCGTTCCGCGAAAAATTACCCGCAATAACCGTCTTATCCATCCACTCACTACATCCTTCTCTTAATCTAATCTCGTTACCCAAGGGGTATGGCGGAGGGGTCCGCGCGCAGTTCCGATGCCGTTCTGCATGGCATCGGATGTTTGAGCACGGGACCCCCTGCCGGCTCTCACGCGGACCGCCGCCAGCTCGCCCTCACTGCCTCGCCCATGTCACGCACAAGCCTCTCCAGAACTTCCTTCGAATGATCGAACGTCAGCGATATCCTCAGCCGCGCCTGCCCCTGCGGGACCGTCGGCGGCCTTACCGGCGTCACCCAGTAGCCTTTGCCCTTCAAGAATTCGCTGAGGCGGACGGCCTCCTTATTTCCCCCGACTATTACCGGAACGATCTGCGAATCCCCCTTGACCTGAAACCCCTTCGCCTTCAACTTGTCCCTGAAATACCGGGCATTCGCCAGAAGCACCTCCCGCCGGTGAGGTTCGCGCCTTACCAGATCCAGCGCGGCGAGGTCCGCCGCTATGACCGAAGGCGGCAGGGACGTGGAATAGATAAAACTCCGGCACGTATTGACCAGGTAGTCCCGCACCGCGGCGGATGTCGCGGCATAAGCGCCGAACCCCCCGAGCGCCTTGCTGAACGTGCCCATGATGATATCGACCCCGCCGGCCGGGCCGGCCAGGCCGCTGCCGTTCTTCCCGAATATGCCCGTCGCGTGCGCCTCATCGACCATGAGCACGCAGTCGTGCGCTCTTTTCAGCCGGACGATCGCCTCAAGCGGCGCGATATCCCCGTCCATGCTGAAAACCGTTTCCGTAACGATAAGCGCCCCGCGGTACTTGTTTCTCTCCCGTTTGAGGAGCTCTTCAAGATGCCCCGCATCATTGTGCCTGAACCGGAAACACCTCGCGCCGGACAAACGGATGCCGTCAACTATGCTGGCGTGGTTCAACCTGTCGGAAAAGACCGCGTCACCCTTGCCGCAAAGCGCGCTTATAATACCAACATTCGCCTGGTACCCGGAGTTAAATACAAGGGAGGCCGGCTTGCCCTTGAAACGGGCTGTCCGGTCTTCGAGGATGTGGTGACTCTGCGTGCTACCGCTCATGAGCCGCGACGCGGAAGAACCGGCACCGGAAGAAAGCGCGTCCGCCGCCGCGCGCGCCAGCGCGGGATGCGAGGAGAGGCCCAGATAATCGTTCGAAGAGAAATTGACATACTCCCGTCCGCCCGAAAGCATCTTTCCCCCGCCGAGGGGAAAAACCTCCGTAAGGCACCTCAGCAGGCCTCCCTCTGCCTGCTTCTCAAGAAAAGCGTCTATTCTTCGTTCCATGATCTCTGTATTTCTCGGAACCACTCCGAACCCCGAACTACCACCCCTCGCCCCATGCCCTCTCTATTTCCCGGAAGAGAGCCCGGTCCTCCTCGACCGAGCGGCCGGCAAGCGTAAGGTACCCCCCGATCATCATCCCGTTGGCACCGGCAAGATACATCATGCCCTGAAAATCCTTCAGAACAGATTCCCTGCCCGCGGCGACCTTTATCGTCTTATCTCCCAGTATCAGACGGAAAAGAGCTATCGCCCTGACGGCGTCTATCGGAGAGATCACGTCCACGTTTCCCAGGGGGGTGCCCTTAATGGGTGTAAGAAAATTCAACGGAACCGAATCCACGCCAAGGTCCTTCAAAAGCCTCGCCATGTCGATGCGGTCCCGCCATGTCTCCCCCATACCGAGGATCCCGCCGGAGCACACCTCAAGGCCGGCCTTTTTTGCCCTCTTTATGGTATCAACCCTTTCCCAGTAATCGTGCGTGGATACGATGGAAGGATAAAACCGCTCGGACGTCTCTATGTTGTGATGGTACCGTTCAAGGCCCGCGTCTTTCAGAACCGAGAAAGCCTCCTCACTAAGCGCGCCAAGCGACGCGCACGGAGAAATGCCGACATCTTCCCGGATCTCTGCGACGGCGCCGGCAATGACCTCGATCTCATCCTGCGTCAGCCTGTTCCCGCTTGTGACGATACCAAACCGCGCGGCACCGTCCTCGCGCCCCTTCCTTGCCGCGGCAACGATCTCGCCCCTGCTTTTAAGCGGATATTCAGGGATATTGGTATAATAACGCGCCGACTGAGCGCAAAACTTACAGTCCTCACCGCACGCGCCGGACCTGGCATTAACGATCCCGCAAAGCTCGATCCGCCGCCCCACCCCCTCCCGCCGCATCCTGTTACCCGCCAAAAGCAGCTCATCCAGCGGCATAGACAATATTTTTTCAGCTTCTTTAATATTCATATTGTAAACAATATTACCACCGCCAGTTTACAATTGCAACACAAAAGCGGGGTCAAACAAAAGAGGGGTCAGGTCTTGAATTTTGCCGAAATTCAAAATTCAAGACCTGACCCCTCTTGAAATACAGTTGCAAGGGCATCTATTACTTCCCCTTTTTTAGGCTGTCAATAAACTTCTTCGTTACTCTTTTCTCTTCACCTTTTTCTTTCCTCGAAAGCGCTTCCAATTTTCTATATTCGTCTTCGGTGAATACCTTCTCGGTAATTTCAAGGGGAATAAGTTCGATCCTGTTCTCAAAAACAACTACATCAAACATGGTGCCTTTTTTCAAACCAAGCGCCTCCGCTATTTTTTTCGGGATCGTTACTTGATGCTTCGCTGTCATTTTGATCGTCATTTTTACCACCTCCTGAAGTAAGTATATCACAAAGTAAGGATATCGTCAATATCGAAAGTAAGGAAGTAAGAAAAAGCAACCCAAGTCAAGCGGAGGGGTCAGGTCTTGAATTTTGCCTAAATTCAAAATTCAAG
>JAUWWB010000098.1 GCA_030617085.1 Candidatus Omnitrophota bacterium | reverse complement strand
CCGCAAAAGTGGATCTCGGCGGAATAAAACATGAAAGCCTCATAAAGCTGGACATGCCCACCTTCAGAGAAAAGGAATGCCCGCTCTACCAGGAAGGCATACCGATCGTGAAACCGGGGTCGAGGGGATAGCTCGCAGCTCGTAGTTCGGAGAAAAATGTAGGGGCAGGCCCCTGTGCCTGCCCTTTACCCTGCGAAGAACGTGGCAGGAGGCAAGGAGGATCTGGCATGGAGATGAATTTGAAGAATATAATCGAGAGAATAAAGCAGGAAGGCGTCGGCGAAGCTGAGAGGAAAGCCGACGAGATGATCAGCGGGGCCGAGAAAAGGGCGGAGGCCATCGTAGACGCCGCCATGAAGGAAAAAGAAGATATCACGAAAAAGGCCACCGAAGAAGCGGAAAGGCTGCGCAGGCACGCGGAGGAAGCCATGCGGCAGGCCTCCCGGGATGTCCTTCTCGGTCTGCGGGAACAGGTGGTCGCGCTTTTTGACGGCGTCGTGAAGAGGGAAGTGGCGGAGCAGCTTTCGCCGAAGACGCTCGCGGAGATGATCGTCTGGCTTGCTAGAGGCATGGCGAAGGAAGGACGTTTCGAGGTGGAGGTCCTCCTGAGCCGGGAAGACAAGGATGGCCTTGAAAAGATACTTTTCGACGCGCTGAAGGAGGAAATGAAAAAAGGCGTGACAGTGAAGGCCTCGCCCGGCGTGGAGCACGGGTTCCGGATCGGGGAGAAAGAAGGCAATTTTTATTATGATTTCACGGACGAAGCGATCTCCGAGGCGTTCAAGGCGTATCTCAATCCCAGGATAGCGGCGATGCTGAGCGCCGGGGGTTAGTGCGGTTCTACTCTGCTATGAATGAATTCTATTATCTCATATCTTCGCTTCCGTATCTGACCTTCGGGGACGAGCCTCCCGTTACCGTGGAGTGGTTTATGGCCGAATGCCGGAAGTGGCTTTCTCCGGGGGAGATGAAGGTGCTGCTTTCGGCGGACGTGCGGCGCCATGAAATAATGCCGGAAGATATCGAGCTTGTGAAAAGCTGGAAGAAGTTCGATATGGAGTTGAGGGAAGAACTCGCGGGCGTCAGGATGGACAGGAAGTTCGGCGGCGGGCAAAAGGCCCCGGAGAGGCTTAAGGAGGTCATGGAGCAGGAAACGCCCCTGCTCATGGAACAAAAGCTTGAGAAGATAAGGTGGGATTTTATCGAGGGGAAAACAACGGGTCATTATTTTGACATCGAAGCGCTGGTCATGTATTTCCTCAAACTGCAGATCCTGCAACGGCTGGCAACGTTCGATAAAGACGAAGGGGAAAAAACCTTTTATCAGTTATGCGAGGTACATTATGAGTAAGCAAGCGGGAAAGATAGTGGCGATCATCGGGAACATGGTAAAGGTGGAGTTCAGCGGTGATATCATCCAGAACGAAGTCGCGTATGTGCTGAGCCAGGGAAGAAGGCTGAAGGCGGAAGTCATAAAGATCGACGGGGAAGTCGCGTTCATGCAGGTGTTCGAGCATACGAAAGGGATAATAGTCGGTGACGAGGTGGAGTTTTCCGGAAAGATGCTTTCGGTCCAGCTGGGGCCGGGCCTCCTCACACAGGTCTATGACGGCTTGCAGAACCCTCTTCCCGGCCTTGCCGAGCAATTCGGTTTTTTTCTCCCGATAGGGGTGGAGCTCAACGCCATCTCGCTTGATAAGCAATGGGAGTTCACTCCGCTGGCGAAGCCAGGCGATAAAGTAACGGGGGGAAGCGTCCTCGGCTCCGTCCCGGAAGGGATCTTTAAGCACAAGATAATGGTGCCTTTCGGCCTGAGGGGAGAATACACGGTCGAAGAAGTGGCCCCGGTAGGCAGTTATACGGTAGATAACAGGATCGCGGTGCTGAAAGACCCAAAGGGGGAGAAGGCCGAAGTGACGATGACGTTCGAATGGCCGGTCAAGATCCCCATAGAGGCGTATGACGAAAAGATGCAGCCCATCGATCCCATGGTAACAAGGATAAGGGTTATCGATACGCTTTTCCCGGTCGCCAAGGGCGGGACGTATTGTATCCCCGGCCCGTTCGGCGCGGGGAAGACCGTCCTCCAGCAGATAACCAGCCGCCACGCTGAAGTCGATGTCGTCGTCATAGCGGCCTGCGGCGAGAGGGCGGGGGAGGTGGTCGATACCCTGAAGGAATTTCCGAAGCTCATCGACCCCCGGACGGGCAGGTCACTGATGGAAAGGACCATAATCATCTGCAACACTTCGTCGATGCCGGTCGCCGCGCGGGAATCTTCCGTTTACACGGCGTCCACCCTGGCGGAATATTACAGGCAAATGGGGCTTAACGTGCTTCTTCTGGCCGATTCGACCTCGCGCTGGGCGCAGGCGATGAGGGAGATATCCGGCAGGCTCGAGGAGATACCCGGAGAAGAGGCATACCCGGCGTATCTTGAGTCCCGCATAGCCAGCTTTTATGAAAGGGCGGGGCTTGTGAGGCTTCATGACGGGGCGACGGGAAGCCTTACCATCGGAGGAACGGTGAGCCCGGCGGGAGGAAATCTTGAGGAGCCGGTCACGCAGGGGACGCTTAAGGTCGTAGGGGCTTTTCACGGCCTGTCGCGAGAGAGAGCCGAAGCGAGAAAATACCCCTCCATAAATCCGCTTGACAGCTGGAGCAAATACAAGAGCGTAATAGAGCAGGAGAAGCGCGCGCGCGCGCGCCGGGTGCTCATAAAAGGCGACGAAGTGCGCCAGATGATGAAGGTCGTAGGCGAGGAAGGCACGTCGCTGGAAGATTTTATCGTGTACCTCAAGAGCGAGTTCCTCGACAACGTGTATCTCCAGCAGAACGGTTTCGATCCCGTGGATGCCTCGACTTCGGCCGAACGCCAGCAATATGTCTTTGCTAAAGTGAGCGGAATATTGGAGAAAGAGTTCTCCTTTAAGGATAAAACGGAGGCGAGAGAGTTCTTCTACAACCTGAGGCACAGGTTCATGGACTGGAACTATAAGGAATGGCAGTCCGATGAATTCAAAAAGCAGGAAGAGGAAATAAACGCTCTGCTGGAAGGTGAACAATGAGGAAAGTTTGTACCAGAATATTGCGTATTTCGGGCAATGTCGTGACCGTCAAGGCGCCGGGGATAGCTTACGAGGAACTTGCCGAGATCTCTACTTCAAGGGGGCCCTCGCTGGCGCAGGTGATACGTCTTGACGGTGACGCGGTGTGCCTGCAGGTGTTTGCCGGGGCAAGGGGGGTGTCTACGGGGGATGAGGTGAGGTTCCTGGGGCATCCGATGAAGGTAGGGGTTTCAGAGAACATGCTGGGAAGGATATTCAACGGAAGCGGCGCGCCCAGGGACAAGGGCCCGGCGATCACGGAGAACCTGATAGAGATAGCGGGCCCCGCGGCCAATCCTTCAAAGCGGGTCATCCCCCGCCACATGGTCAGGACCAACATACCGATGATAGATGTTTTTAATTCGCTGGTCGAATCACAGAAGATCCCCATATTTTCCGTTTCAGGCGAACCGTATGACGAGCTTCTGGCCAGGATAGCCCTTCAGGCCGAGGCGGATATCATAGTGCTGGGAGGGATAGGGCTTAAGTACGACCAATACATGTATTTCAAGAACACCCTGGAAGAAGGCGGGGCCTTAAGCCGGGCCATATTCTTCATGCACACGGCGGCCGATCCCACGGTCGAGGGCCTCATGGTCCCGGACCTTTCCCTGGCGGTCGCGGAGAAGTTCGCTCTTGAGGGGACAAGGGTCCTCGTGCTCCTGACGGATATGACGAATTTTTCCGACGCGATGAAGGAGATAGCCATAACCATGGAACAGGTCCCTTCCAACAGGGGATACCCCGGCGACCTGTACACCCAGCTCGCCGCGCGGTATGAAAAAGCGGTCGATTTTGAAGGCGCGGGTTCCATCACGATACTGGCCGTTACGACCATGCCGGGTGACGACGTCACGCACCCGGTCCCCGACAATACCGGGTACATCACGGAAGGCCAGTTCTACCTCAGGCACGGGAGGATAGAACCTTTCGGGTCCCTGAGCAGGCTGAAGCAGCTGGTCAACAAGGATACACGGGAGGACCACAGGGCCATCATGGACGGCATGATACAGCTTTACGCGAACTTTGTGGAAACGGACGAAAAAAGGGCCATGGGCTTCAGGATGAGCGACTGGGACAAGAAGCTTCTGAAATACGGCGATCTTTTCGAGAGCAAGATGATGGACCTCAGGGTGAACGTACCACTGGAACAGGCCCTTGACAACGGCTGGAAGATCCTGGCCGAATGCTTCAAGCCGGAGGAGACCAACCTGCGGACCGAACTTATAGAGCAGTTCTGGCCGGAGTGAGGGGTGGGTAGTTCGTAGAAAAATGTAGGGGCAGGCCCCCCGCTTTCGCGGGGGCAGGCTCCTGTG
>JAUWWB010000017.1 GCA_030617085.1 Candidatus Omnitrophota bacterium | reverse complement strand
TTCTTCACGTTACAAGGTTCTGAAGAGCGTAAAGTCATATAACAATATCAGAGGCTTGAGCCTGACACTGTTCGATCTGGATCCGTCGCACGAGGTGGCGGTCCTGGAGATCGGGACAAGCCATCCCGGAGAGATCCGGAAGCTGGCGGAGATAGCCGCTCCCGGCATCGGGGTCATTACCAATATCGGGAACGGCCACCTGAAATCCTTCGGCGCCGCGGAGAACGTTTATGTCGAGAAAACAAACCTTCTGGATATCCTGCCGCGTACGGGGACGGCGTTTTTGAATAAGGACGACCACTTGCTGGCAGGCGCCGGCGCCCCCGGGGTCAAAAAGAAATTTTACGGCGCCTCACCCGGATGCGACTTTCTTATCAGCGGGCTTTCTAAAAAGAGAGAGGGCGTGGAATTTTCCCTGAATGGGAACAGCTTTTTCGTTCCCATGGAGGGAGAGCATAACATTTATAACGCGGCGGCCGCCTCCGCCGTGGCGGAGCATTTAGGCATGCGCCATGACGAGATACGCGAGAGCCTGGCGGGAGTGTCTCTCACGGAGATGCGTCTTGAAAAAGTAAGTGTGAACGGAGTGTTATTTATCAATGACGCGTATAACGCCAACCCTGATTCCTTTGAATGCGCGCGAAGGGTCTTACAGCACAGCCCCTCCCGGGGCAGAAAAGGAGTGGTGGCCGGCGATATGCTGGAGCTGGGTACCCGGAGCGAAGAGTTCCACAGGATGACAGGAAGAAGCATGGCGGATAAGGGCGTTGATTTTCTTATAGCCCTGGGCGGCAGGGCCGAAGGTATTGTCCGCGGCGCGCTTGAGGCGGGGATGGGGACCGACCGCGCCCTTCGCGCGGAAAGCCATGAACACGCCGCCGGGATGATACGGCAAATGGCGTCTCCCGGAACGGTGGTATTATTAAAAGGTTCACGCGCGGCAAAAATGGAGGATGTGCTGAAATGTTTTACCATATCCTGTACCCCCTGAAGGAATTCTGGTTTGGATTTAACGTTTTTAAATATATAACATTTCGCGCCAGTATGGCCGCCGTTACATCGTTCGCGATCTGCGTCATATTCGGCCCCTCTATGATAAAGTGGCTCAGAAAGCTTAACGCGTGCCAGTATGTCCGGAAAAAGCACGTGGGCAGGCTGCATGACCTCCACAAGCACAAGGAGGGGACTCCCACAATGGGGGGGCTGTTGATCATTGTTTCCGTTGTCGTCGCTTCGCTCTTGTGGTGCCGTTTGCATAACGATTACCTGTTGCTGGCGCTCGCCGGGATGACGGGGTTCGGTATTATTGGGTTCATTGACGATTACATTAAGCTGCGGAACAGAAGCGCCAGGGGCATAGGCCCGGCGGCGAAACTGGCCGGACAGGGCGTGATAGCCCTCATCGTAGGACTATTCGTCATAAGTAACAAGGCCATCGGGTCGGACCTGTATCTTCCGTTCGTTAAGAACACCGTTTTTAATCTCGGGGTGTTCTATATACTTTTCGTCCTGGTGGTGATCTGGGGCGCTTCCAATGCCGTGAACCTTACAGACGGCCTTGACGGCCTGGCGATCGGCTGCGTGGTCTTTGTCACCCTCGCGTACGCGGTTATCAGTTATGTTACGGGGCACGCCGATATCAGCAGATATCTCCAGGTTTTTTATCTGCCCGGATCGGGGGAGCTTACTGTCTTTTGCGCGGCACTTGCCGGAGCCGGACTGGGGTTTCTCTGGTTTAACAGTCATCCGGCCAGTATTTTCATGGGGGATACGGGGTCGCTTGCCCTGGGGGGGGCGATCGGGATCGTAAGCGTTCTGATAAAAAAGGAGGTCCTGCTGCTTTTCATCGGGGGAGTGTTCGTCGCGGAGGCAGCGTCGGTTATCTTGCAGGTGTCTTCGGTCAAGTTGAGAAAGAAGCGTATTTTCCGCATGTCGCCGATCCACCACCATTTCCAGATCAAGGGATGGCACGAATCCAAGATCACCATACGTTTCTGGATCATAGCGGCCATTCTGGCGCTGGTGAGCATGGCTACGCTTAAGGTTAGGTAGTTTGTAGTTCGGAGTTCGGAGTTCGGAGCGGTTGCCCCCGGTCGTCATTCTGAGCGAAGCGAAGAATCTCTGCCCCGTCGTTTTCAGAGTGGCGATACGCATGAGATCCTTCGCGTTGCTCAGGATGACAAAGTATTGGTTCGCCGGCCAGAACCCGTTTTGCATTTTAATATGTCATTTTGATATTTGCCCTGAACCACGTGGGGTTCAGGGCAACCCCATACCCAATGGGGTTTGGGGTTGATTTTTGATATTTGCACTAATTGTTGTTGGCCAACTGGAGTGGAACATGCCGGCGCTGGGTGTTGAGGGAGTTATACTTCGGAAGTTTTATTTGAGGGAGACCAGTTATATCCTGGTCGTGTTCACGAAAGAGTTCGGTAAGGTAAAAGGGGTCATAAAAGGGGTGCGTAAACCCTATCCCCAGTTCGCGGGGAACTTCGAGATATTCGCGAGATGCCAGCTGCTTTTTTACAGGAAAAAGAGAAGCGCGATCGACTTGATCACGCAATGCGAGGCGCTGGAGTTTTTTCTTCCGGTGAGAAAAGACATAGAAAGGTTGACATACGCGAATTATTTTATAGAATTAATAGAAACAGCCGCGACGCCGTATGACGCGAATGAAGCACTTTACCGGACACTGGTGGAAAGCCTCCGGATGCTGGCCGGCCCGTCCAGCGCGAAGCGGGTCGGCAGGATATTCGAGATCAAGTTTCTCGGCGCGTTGGGGCTGAGCCCCTCCCTGGATAAATGCGCCGCATGCGGCGCTCCCGTCGAAGAAGGCAGCCCCTTCAGCGTGAAAAGCGGCGGCTTGCTCTGCCGGGGGTGCGAGCGCCGCGACAGGTCAGGTTTTCGTATATCTCCCGGGACGGTTAACTTCATGCGGAAGATACAGAAGAGCGAACTGGCCAGGACATCGCTGATCAAGGTCACGAGGGAAGTGGGCAAAGAGACCGAGGAAGTACTGAAACGTTTTTTGAGATACCACATAAACAGGCCCATGAAGTCGCTCGCGTTCCTGGAGCAGCTTCGGAGGGTGGGGATCGTGTAGATAACGTAGATCGTCGCAGATCGAACGCAGATGGTCGCGGATAAACCGGGGATAAGATGATCAATGTTGAGTTGAAGGATATAGCTAACCTTTGCAAGAGGCGGGGGTTTATATTTCAGGACAGCGAGATCTACGGGGGGATCGGCAGCGTGTGGGATTACGGGCCTCTCGGGGTGGAGCTCAAGAATAACGTCAAGGCCCGCTGGTGGAAAAGCATGGTCTACGATCGGGACGACGTCGAAGGGCTTGATGCCGCTATCCTCATGAACCCGGAGACGTGGAAGGCATCCGGGCATGTCGAGTCTTTCGCGGATTTGTTGGTTGACTGCAAGGGATGCAAAAAGAGGTTCAGGATCGACCTGCTGAAGGGAAAAGAGTGCCCCGAATGCGGGGGGGAACTTACCGAGCCGAGAAGTTTCAACCTCATGTTCAAGACGCAGGTAGGTTCGGTGGAGGGGCAGACCCACGACGTCTACCTGAGGCCCGAGACGGCCCAGGGGATATTCGTGAATTTCGAGAACATACTCACCTCCAGCCGGCGCAAGCTCCCGTTCGGCGTCGCCCAGACCGGCAAGGCTTTCCGCAATGAGATAACGACCGGCAATTTCACTTTCAGAAGCCGTGAGTTCGAACAGATGGAGCTCGAGTTTTTCGTCAAGCCGGGGGAGGACGAGAAGTGGTACGATTACTGGGTGAACGAGCGCCTGAGGTGGTATATTTCGCTGGGAATAAGGGAAGAGAACCTGAGGCTGCGTGAACACCAGCAGCACGAGCTTGCGCACTACGCAAAAAGGTGCCACGACATAGAGTTCCTGTTCCCGATGGGTTGGTCCGAGCTGGAAGGAATTGCCAACAGGACGGATTACGACCTCAAGCAGCACGCGAAGATCAGCGGCAGGGACCTCCATTATTTTGACGACGCTACCGGTCAGAGGTATACGCCTTACGTGATAGAACCCTCCGGGGGCGTCGACAGGGCGGTCCTGGCGTTCCTTGTCGACGCTTACAGGGTGGAAACCGTCAGGGAGCGAAAGCGCGTTTATCTTTCGCTGGATAAGCGGCTTGCCCCGATAAAGGTGGCGGTACTGCCGCTTCTCAGGAACAAACCCGAAATAGTCGAGATGGCCCACCGTATCAGGGACGGCATCAGAGGAGACTACCGGGTGGTTTATGACGATACGGCCTCGATCGGACGTCTTTACCGCAGGCAGGACGAGATCGGAACCCCTTATTGCGTCACGGTAGACGTGGATTCGCTGAGCGACGGCAAGGTAACCGTCAGGGACAGGGATACGATGGAGCAGGACAGAATAGAGGCAGCGAGGGTCAAGGATTTCATGACAGAAAAACTGGACCTGTCATAAGACCGGGGGCTGAAGAGCCCTCCGGACATGGTCCAAAAAAAAGAAGGAGAAAGGACAAAATGGCTAAGAAGACTGTGAAGAAAAAGACATCGAGGGCGCGATCAAAAAAGAACGTATATTTTTTCGGAGGCGATAAAGCCGACGGGAACGGAAGCATGAAGAACCTGCTGGGAGGCAAAGGCGCCAACCTGGCCGAGATGGCGGGCCATCCGAAGCTCAGGATCCCCGTGCCGGCCGGATTCACCATAACAACGGACATATGCACCCACTATTACGAGAACAAGGGCAAGTATCCGGCGGGCCTCAAGGATGACGTTTCTACCTCCATGAAAAAAATAGAGAAGGTCATGGGCAAGAAGTTCGGCGATCCGAAAAACCCGCTTCTTATCTCCGTAAGGTCAGGCGCCCGCCAGTCCATGCCCGGCATGATGGAGACGGTGCTTAACATCGGGCTGACGACGAAGACGATTGACGGGATCATCAAGGCCACCGGCAATGAAAGGTTCGTGTATGACGCGTACAGGCGGCTCATAACCATGTATTCGGACGTCGTCATGGAGAAGGCCGCGGGCATCGAGTCCGCCGAAGGCAAGGGGATACGCCAGCAGCTTGAGAAATTGCTGCAGGAAAAGAAGCGCGAAAAGGGCGTCCATCTGGACACGGACCTCGACGCGGAAGACCTGAAGGACCTGTGCGAAAAATACAAGAAAAAAGTGAAACAGGTCCTGGGAAAAGCCTTTCCGGACGATGCCGCCAAGCAGCTCTGGGGCGGCATAGGCGCCGTTTTCTCTTCATGGAACGGCAAGAGGGCCGTGGCGTACCGCCGCATCGAGCACATCCCCGCCGAATGGGGAACGGCCGTCAACGTCCAGGCGATGGTCTTCGGGAACATGGGTGATTCCTGCGCCACCGGCGTGGCGTTTACCCGTAACCCGGGTACTGGGGCCAATAAATTCTACGGCGAGTTTCTTGTCAACGCCCAGGGCGAGGATGTCGTCGCGGGCACCAGGACTCCCGCTCCCATAAACAAGAACTCCCAGAGCGAGCACAACCTGCACGAGCCCATACTGAAGGATATCATGCCCACGATGTACAAGCAACTCGACGGCATCCAGAACAGGCTCGAGAAGCATTACCGCGACATGCAGGATATCGAGTTCACCATTGAAAACGACCGGCTGTTCCTGCTGCAGACCCGCGTGGGAAAGCGTAACGGGCCCGCGGCCGTGAAGATGGCCGTCGATATGGTGAAAGAGGGGCTTATCAAGAAGGAAGAGGCCATCATGCGGGTAAAGCCGTCGCAGCTTGACGAGCTCCTTCACCCGATACTCGACCCCGAGGCCGAGAAGGAGAGCAAGCCCGTAGCCAAGGGGCTTCCGGCGGGGCCGGGAGGCGCCTCCGGCATGGTCGTTTTCGACTCGGATACCGCCGTGGCATGGGAGAAGAAGGGCAAGAAGGTCATACTCGTGCGTGAGGAGACCAACCCTGAAGACGTCGAAGGCATGAGGGCCGCGAAGGCGATACTTACCGCGCGCGGGGGCATGACGTCCCACGCGGCGCTTGTCGCTCGCGGATGGGGCAAGTGCTGCGTCGTCGGATGCGGCGCCCTGAAGATCGATTACCACAAGAAGACCGCGAGCGCCGGCGATACCGTTCTTAAAGAAGGCGACTGGATCACGCTTAACGGGACGAAGGGCCTCGTGTACGAAGGTGTTCTTTCCATGATGGACGCCACAAAAGAGAACAAGATCCTCAACGACTTTCTCAAGATGTGCGATTCCGCCCGGAAGATGAAGATAAGGACCAACGCGGACACCCCTGAAGATGCCCGCAAAGCGCGCATGTTCGGGGCCGAGGGCATAGGCCTTTTCCGGACGGAGCACATGTTCTACGGGGAAGGCGCGGAAAAGCCGCTTTTCCAGCTCCGCAGGATGATACTTTCCGATACGGTCGGGGAAAGAAAAGCCGCGCTCAAGGAGTTGTTCCCCTTCGTGAAGGCCGACATCAAGGGCACGCTTGAAGCGATGGCGGGGCTGCCTGTGACGGTAAGGCTGCTTGATCCGCCGCTTCACGAGTTCGTGCCGCACCAGAAGGAACAGCTCAAGGACCTGGCGAAGAGCCTCAAGGTAGATATGGGTGAACTTGAAAAGCGCATCTCCGTTCTCAAGGAAAGCAACCCCATGATGGGGCACCGCGGCGTGCGCCTGGGCGTGACGTATCCCGAGATCACCGAGATGCAGGCCAGGGCCGTACTCGAGGCGGCGGCGGAGCTGCTGAAGAAAAAGAAGAAGGTGCTGCCGGAGATAATGATACCGGTCGTGGGTATCGACAGGGAGATAGATGACCAGAAAGCGATCATCCTCCGCGTCCGCGACGAGGTGCTTAAGAAATACAACCTCAGGAAACTGCCGCTCATGGTCGGTACCATGATAGAGATACCGCGCGCGGCGCTTACGGCCGACAAGCTCGCGAACGTGACCGAGTTCTTCTCGTTCGGCACGAACGACCTGACGCAGATGAGCTTCGGTTTCTCCCGCGACGACATGGGCGCGTTCCTCACGCCGTACCTGGATAAGGAAATACTTCCGAAAGATCCTTTCCAGTCTCTCGACATCGAAGGCGTCGGGCAGCTCCTTTCTATCGGCATCGAGCGGGGGAGGAAGGTCCGCCCGGGACTCAAGGTCGGCATCTGCGGGGAACACGGCGGCGATCCGGCATCGATCGAGTTCTGCTACAAGCTGGGCATGGATTACGTCAGCTGTTCGCCGTTCCGCGTGCCGATAGCACGGCTCGCGGCCGCGCAGGCCGCCGTCGCGGGTAAGTAATGAGGGAAGTATTAGGAGAAAAACATGGAAGCGATCAAACTCTACCTGAAGGATATCCGCGACCTGCCGCTTCTTACGGCCGAGGAAGAGAAAGAGATTGCCCTGAAGATCGGGAAGGGCAGTAAGAAGGCGCGGCAGCAGATGATACAGAGCAACCTGCGGCTTGTCATCAATATCGCCAAAAAATACAGCTACCTGGGCGTGCCCATGCTGGACCTTATCGAAGAGGGCAACCTGGGCCTGATGAAAGCCGTTACAAAGTATGATCCCCACAAGGGGTACCGCTTCAGCACGTATGCCGCGTGGTGGATCAAGCAATTCATCACCAGGGCCGTCGCGAACCAGGGCAAGACCGTCCGTATACCGGTTTACGTGATGGAGATGCTCATGCGCTTCCAGAGGACGAAAAAGCAGCTTTTGCAGAAGTTGAAGAAGGAGCCGCACCTGAGCGATATTGCCAGAAGGATGAAGATGCCGCTCGAGCGCATACGCCAGCTCAGCCACATGGCAGCGAACATATCCAGCCTGAACGCGCCCATCGGAGAGACGGGAGAGTCTGAGTTCATGGACCTGATCGAGGACGAAAAAATCGTCAACTCCCTTGACGAACTTTCAAAGTTCCTCCTTCACGAGAGGATCGAGGGGCTCCTGCAGAAGATGACCGAACGCGAGAGGAAGATACTCACCCTCAGGTTCGGCCTCGGAGAAGACGGCGTCGCTCACACGCTGAGGGATACCGCCAAGCATTTCGGGATTACCCGCGAAAGGGTCAGGCAGATCGAGGCCGGCTGCATGCAGAAGATGCGCAAGATGATGGAAGAGCAGGAAGAAATCGCCGAAGCCCGCCTCGGTTCGCCGTCAGGGAAGGTGATCAGCGCGGAAGCGGAAAGCGTCAAAAAAAAGGGAAAAAGCAAAAAGAGAAAAACGAAAAGTATAGCGAGAAAAGGGAAGAGTACGAAAAAAAGAGGAAAAAGCGTAGAGGGAACAGGGACACCCAAAAAGGGTAAAGGAAAACCGAAGTGAATTTTTAGTGCGCCTGTAGCTCAGCAGGATAGAGCGACTGCCTCCTAAGCAGTAGGTCACAGGTTCGACTCCTGTCAGGCGCGCCAGCTTTACCTGTTTTATTTGCATAGGTAAACATAAGGGTTGCGAGACCGTTTGAAGCGCAACCCTTTTTAAACGCAGGATCGGGAATAGTTTTTTTAGATCATCAAAGAGAAGAAAAACGTCGGTTTTCAGGGGGAAAGTACATGAAAGGAATAATTCTGGCGGGGGGGAAGGCGACGAGGCTGTATCCCGTTACGAAAGCGGCATGCAAGCAGATGCTGCCGGTGTACGATAAGCCGATGATATATTATCCGCTGTCGGTCCTGATGCTCGCGGGCATCAAGGATATCCTGATAATTTCCACCCCGAAAGACACCCCGGGGTTTGAAGACCTGCTGGGTGACGGTAGAGAGATGGGGATAAACCTTTCGTATGCCGTTCAGAAAAAGCCGGGCGGGATCGCCGAGGCTTTTCTGGTCGGGGAAAGGTTCATCGGGGGGGACAACGTGTGCCTGATCCTGGGGGATAACATCTTTTTCGGGCACGGTTTGCCCGGATTGCTGAAGGAGGCCGCGGAGCTTAAGGATGAGGCGGTGGTCTTCGGTTACTACACAAAGGATCCCCAAAGATACGGCGTGGTCGAATTCGATGAAAACTGCAACGTCGTTTCCATAGAAGAGAAGCCCGAAAGGCCCAGATCGAATTACGCGGTGTGCGGGCTTTATTTTTACGACGGCGGCGTCGTGGAGATCGCCAGGAGCATCAAGCCCTCTTCCAGGGGGGAACTGGAGATCACCGACGTTAACAATGAGTACCTCAAAAGGGGAAAATTGAAAGCGAAACTGCTGGGCCGGGGATACGCCTGGCTTGATACGGGGACGCATGATTCCCTGCTGGATGCGGCTTCCTTTATCAAGACAGTGGAGGAAAGGCAGGGGCTGAAGATCGGCTGTATCGAAGAGGTAGCGTACAGGATGGGCTACATCGATGACAGCCAGTTAAAAGAGATTGCCGGGCGGATGAACAGCACGTACGGCAGGTATCTAATGGGGGTCCTGAAGGAGGAGGCGTAGCTTGCCTTTCGGTTTTAAAAGAACGGAAATACCAGAAGTCGTCCTTGTCAGGCCGGAAGTGTTTGGCGATGACAGGGGCTTCTTCATGGAAACTTACAAATACACGGACTTCCTCGAGTTCGGGATAGAAGGGTGCTTCCTGCAGGATAATCAGTCGACCTCCGCCGCGAAAGGCACGTTGAGGGGCCTTCATTACCAGAAAGAGCCGGGAGCGCAGGCAAAATTAGTAAGAGTGATAAAGGGCAGCATCTTTGACGTGGCAGTCGACATCAGGCGCGATTCTCCCTCATTCGGCAAATGGGTCTCCGTGAAGCTTTCCGCCGGGAATAAGGAGATGTTGTACATCCCGAAGGGCTTCGCCCACGGCTACTGCACGCTGGAGGATAATACCGAAGGCATCTATAAATGCAGCGATGTCTATTCCCCGGAGCTTGAGCGCGGCATCATCTGGAACGATCCCGCTATCGGCATAAACTGGCCCGTCGATGACCCTGTGTTGTCAGACAAGGACCGCGCCTTGCCCTCTTTGGAGGAGGCGGGTTGATGGTTGATGGGCGATAGTGGATGGTGGATAGTGTTTGACGATAGAAAAGACGCGGGAGAAAAACTGGCCGCGGCGCTTGAAAACTACAAAGACAAGGGCGCGTTAGTCCTGGCCATACCAAGGGGCGGCGTCGAAGTGGGATATCAGGTCGCCAAACACCTCAACGCGGAATTCAGCGTCTTAATATCAAGAAAGCTGCCCTTTCCAGATAACCCGGAATCGGGATTCGGCGCGGTCGCCGAAGACGGGAGCGCGTTTATCTTTGATTTTGCCAGGGAGCTTTTTCCGCCGGAGGAGATCGAGAGAATACTGCGCGAGCAGGTATCCGAGATCAAAAGGCGCGTATCCGTGCTGCGAAAAGGCAAACCCCTTCCCCCGATTAAAGGCAGGACCGTCATCCTCGTGGACGACGGTATCGCCATGGGCTCCACGATGCGGGCCTCCATCCAGCTCTGCAAAAATAAAAAAGCCAAAAAGATCATAGTGGCCTCGCCGGTTTCCGGAAGAGACATCGCCGAAGAAATGAAACGCACGGCGGATGAGGCAGTTATACTCGAAAAACCATATTTCTTCCAGGCAGTGGCGCAGGTGTACAGAAACTGGTACGACGTTTCGGACGAGGAAGTGCTTGGGATACTGGGGAGACAAGTTAGTTCGTAGTTCGTAGTTCGGAGTCCGTAGTGTTTCCACGGCCTCCCCCATTCGAATAGGCGGGGCTTTCCAGCCCCGCATCGTTGGAATGGGGAGAATGGGGTCAGCCCTTGAAATGTGAAATGACGGAAGAATGGGGTCAGCCCTTGAAATGTGAAATGAACTCACATGTTCATTTCACATTTCAAGGGCTGACCCC